>JAFQPD010000013.1 GCA_017411945.1 Mailhella sp. | reverse complement strand
GATGTACTTCACGCGGTGCTTTTCTTCGGAAAGCTGGCGCATGATGGCCCAGAAGAAGCGTTCGGCAAGGGTGCGCTGGCGCAGGGTGACGCGGCCCGCGATGAAGAGCTGGCGCATCTCATCATAATAATAGATGGCGTCGTTGTAGGCTTCCTGCAGGTTGCGCGGGTTGATGTTCTGGAAGGCTTCCTTGAGGTTGCGCACGGGTTCGGGCGTATCTTCGGGGAGCTCTTCGGGCAGGCTTCCCACTTCGATGAGGCTCACGTCCAGCACGTTGAAGAGCAGGATGGAGTAGTAGGCCACGGTGGCGCGGCCGGATTCGGTGACGATGTGCGGATGCTCGATGCCCTGGGCGTCGAGGATGGTCATGACGGCTTCCACCACGTCGGTGCAGTATTCGCGCACCGTGTAGTTGCGGGAGCTGACATAGTTGGTGTGGGAGCCGTCGTAGTCCACGGCGAGGCCGCCGCCGAGGTCGAGGTAGCCCATGGCCGCGCCTTCCTGCACGAGGCTGGCGTAGATGCGCGTGGCTTCCATGACGGCGGCGCGGATGTCGCGGATGTTCGGGACCTGGGAGCCCAAGTGGTAGTGCATGAGCTTCAGGGTATCGAGCATGTCCTGTTCCTTCAGGGCGTCCACGATATCCATGATCTGGGCGGAGGTGAGGCCGAAGGCGGAACGTTCGCCGCCGGATTCTGCCCAGTGGCCGCTGGCCTTGGTGCTGAGCTTGACGCGCACGCCTATCTGCGGGCGAATGCCCATCTTCTTGGATTCGTTCAGTATGAAATCCAGCTCGCCGGGCATTTCGAGCACGAAGATGACGTTGAAGCCCATGCTCAGTGCGTGCAGGCCGAGGTCGATGAATTCTTCGTCCTTGTAGCCGTTGCAGATGAGGCAGGCTTCGCGGCTCTTGAGCTGGCTGATGGCGGCGATGAGTTCGGCCTTGGAGCCCACTTCGAGGCCGTGATGGTAGGCCGCGCCGTACTGAGCGATCTTGGAGACGACCTGCTGCTGCTGATTGACCTTGATGGGGAACACGCCGCGGTACTGGCCCTTGTAGCCCAGTTCGGAGATGGCGGCGCGGAAGGTCTGATGCAGGAGCGATATCTGGGAATCGAGGATGTTTTCGATGCGGAGCAGGACGGGAAGGTCGTAGCCGCGATCCTTGAGCTCGTTGATGATCTCAAGAACGCTTACCTCCGGGCCGCCCTCGCGGCCGAAGGGCCTGATGACGACTTCGCCCTTGGGAGAAATGTCGAAATAACCGGTGCTCCAGCTGCGGATGCCGTACAGGTCGACGGAATCTTCCACAGACCACTGCTGCATAGATTTCTTTCTGGCCAACTATCCTGACTCCTTGACGATGGGAATGAGGCGGAACTGCGCCGCCGCGGCATGCTCCATGGCTCCTCCGTGCTCTTCCTCTTTAAGAGGAGGCATGGTAGAAGACAGGTACTTTTTCATTAGATAGCCCCTTTCGCAATGTCAAGGACAATCCGTTCCCGAGGGTGCTCTCGGCATGAAAAACAAGGGGCAGACCGTGCGGCATCAGCGCTGGATAATGCATATGGATATGGACGCCTTCTTCGCGTCCATCGAACAGCTCGATGATCCTTCCTTGAAGGGGAAGCCGATTATCGTGGGCGGCGAGCATCGCGGCGTGGTGAGCACCTGTTCCTATGAAGCGCGGAAATTCGGCGTCCATTCGGCCATGCCCATAGCAGAGGCCCGCAGGAGATGCCCGCACGGCGTCTACATCCGCCCTCGGATGCGCCGCTATGCCGAAGTTTCCGGCATCGTGCGGGAAACGCTTTCCCGTTTTTCTCCGCTGGTGGAGATGGCCTCGGTGGACGAAGCCTACCTCGACGCCACGGGGCTCGAACGTCTTTTCGGGCCGGTGGAAGAGCTGGGCTTCCAGCTCAAGGCGGCAGTGCGCGAGGCTACGGGCGGCCTGACCTGTTCCGTAGGCATTGCTCCGGTGAAGTTCCTTGCCAAAATATCTTCGGAACAGCGCAAGCCGGACGGGCTTTTCCTCTTGCGACCGGAGGACGTGCCCGGCTTTCTGGAAAATCTCCCGGTGCGGGCTGTTCCCGGCGTTGGGAAGCATTTCGCCGCAGACCTCGCCCAGCTCGGAGTGAAGACCTGCGGCGAGGCGGCGCGCTACAGTGAGGATTTCTGGAAGCGAAAATTCGGCAAGGCCGGAACAGCGCTGTGGCAGAGGGCGCAGGGCATAGACCTGCGCGAAGTGGTGCCGTGGACGCCGCCTAAGTCCGAGAGCGCCGAAGTGACGCTGGACGAGGACACCCGCGACCGCGATATCCTGCGCACATGGCTCCTGCGCCATGCCGAACGGGTAGGGGCGTCTCTCCGCCGGCACGGCCTTGCCGGGCGCACGGTGACGCTGAAGATAAAGTATGCCGACTTCCGGCAGATAACGCGCCAGGTGACGCTTTCGAGCCGCGTGAACAGCACCAAGACCATCTACGATACGGCCTGCGCCATCCTCGCCGGCCTGGAGCTGGCCGACAGGGTACGCCTCATCGGCGTAGGCGTTTCCGGCTTCGAGGCAGGCGGGCCGAGCCAGCTTTCGCTTATGCCGGAACCGAAGCCCGAAGTGGAGGAGAAGAGGCACGGCAGGCTGGACAAGGCCGTGGATGCCCTGCGCGCCCGCTATGGGCGTGATGCCGTGGTGCGGGGAAGGCTTTTCGAAGGTGTGAACGCTATTAGTGTGGGATGTGTCAAAAAGAAAAGTGTTGTTGATTGTTAGATTATAAATTATACTGTCTAAAAATGATGTATCAATTGGAGGAGTTTATGAAATTTGCAACTGGAGTTTGCCCTCATTGTAAACAAGAGATAACACCTACAAGTCAAGATATAGCAGAAGAGAATAAAGTCAGAAGAAATATTATTTTTTGTCCAAACTGCAAAACTAAGATATTAAAATGTATGGGTGTTGGGTGTAATAATTATGCTCTTGGCGGTGTTTATTGGGATGACTCGTTGTGTCCAGATTGCTTTGAAAAGGTAAAAGAGGTCGCGTCGCAATCTATTGAAGGGGCAACTAAGCTTATTGAATTTGCGGGTGCGGCGTTGTCATTAGTTATTGCAATAAAAAAACTGAAATAAGTATAGGATATATCATGTTGACAATTGGAAAATGTTCTAACTGCGGCAAGGTTATTTCTCCAAGCAATAAGGATGTAATTGTAGAAAATAAGATGGCTAGAGATGTAATAAAATGTCCTAGCTGTGGATTTGAATTGGTAAGATGTATGAGTCCTGGCTGTAATAATTATGCATTGTGTGGCAATGTATTTGACAATTTAGTATGTTCTGATTGTTTAAAAAATGTTGGGGATGCCATTGAAAAAACAGCTGATATTGTAAAAGTTTGTGCCGAAATTTTAGTGAAGGGGGTTGAAGTTATTATAAAAATACAAACACTTAAAGATGGAGAATCCTCTGGTCAAAATAAAAAGGGAAGGCAGACTTCTACTACTAAAAAGAAAACTTCTCCCAATAAGGGAGCTAAATCATCAAACAAAAAATAATATAGTGAATGTCAGCTATTCTGCAATGACGAACAGCCCTCGGAAATGCCTCGCCAGCGTTTTGCCGACCTGCTGGGCCGCAGAGCGTGAGAGGTAGGGCCCGAGCTGGACGTAGTAGTCCTGCATCTTGCGTTCGTGGCGGGCTATGCGGCATCCGTAGCCCTTGGAGCGCATGAGCGTGGCCAGTCTGTCGGCTTTGTAGATGTCTGTGAACGCGCCGATCTGGACATAGAACAGGCCGAGCATGTCGCCTTCGGGGGTGAGTATTTCTGCTTCCCGGTTCCCTTCGCCCAGAGCCACGAGCTTCACTCTGGCCGTTCCGCTCCCTATCATGTGCAGGCGTCGGGCAGCTTCCTTGGAGAGGTCGATGATGCGCGACCCTACGAAGGGGCCGCGGTCGTTGATGCGCACGATGACGCTTCGGCCGTTGTTGAGGTTGGTCACCTGCAGGCGCGTGCCGAAGGGTAGGAGCTTGTGGGCGGCCGTCATGGCGTTCTGGTCGTAGCGTTCTCCGTTGGAGGTCTTCTTGCCGTGGAAGCCGGGGCCGTACCACGAGGCCACGCCGGTTTCGCGGTAGCCGCGTGAGGACTTGTAGGGGTGGTAGGTCTTGCCGCGCACCGTGTAGGGCTTGGTGCCGCGATATCTGCCGCCCATGTATCCCACGGAATCTTCCTTCGAAGAGCAGCCGCCGAGGGCCAGCGCGAAAAGGAGTGCGGTCAGCGTGAGCAGGTGCGTGAACATTCGGAACGGCATAGGGCCTCGGCGGGGAGCAGGGGAGCATGATATGGGCCAGCGTAGATTTTCCGGAAAAATTTGTCCAGCCTCCGGCAAAGAAGGACTTCCGCTGAAATTTCAGCGGAAAAAGGGCCTGAGAACATTTGCCAAACCCGGAGGCATGACTTATTCTCTCTTCCGTTCCAATGTTTTTTTCTGGAGATAACGATGATCAAGTTTCTGATCGGCAAAATATTCGGTACCCGCAATGAACGCTACCTCCGTTCTCTGCGTCCCAGAGTGCGGAAGATAAACGCTCTCGAACCTTCCATGCAGGAGCTCGCCGACGAGCAGCTTCCTGAAAAGCTGGCCGAGATACGCGAAGCCGTGCAGAGCGGCGAACGCACTCTCGACGATGTGCTCTGCGAAGTGTTCGCCCTCGTGCGCGAAGCCTCTTCCCGAGTCATGGGCATGCGCCATTACGATGTGCAGCTCATCGGCGGCATGGTGCTCCATGCCGGCAAGATCTCGGAAATGAAGACCGGTGAAGGCAAGACGCTCGTGGCCACTCTGGCCGTCGTACTCAACGCCCTTTCCGGCAAGGGCGTGCATGTGGTCACCGTGAACGACTACCTCGCCCGCCGCGACGCCGAGTGGATGGGCCGCCTCTACAAGTTCCTCGGCCTTTCCGTGGGCGTCATCGTGCATGGCCTCGACGACGAACAGCGCAAGGCCGCCTATGCCTGCGACATCACCTACGGCACCAACAACGAGTTCGGCTTCGACTATCTGCGCGACAACATGAAGTTCTATGCCGAGCAGCTCGTCCAGCGCGGCCACAACTTCGCCATCGTGGACGAAGTGGACTCCATCCTCATCGACGAAGCCCGTACCCCGCTCATTATTTCCGGCGCCAGCGACGAAAGCACCGAGCTCTACAAGGGCATGGACATGGTGGTGCGCCAGCTTCAGCCCGAAGAGCACTACACCATCGACGAGAAGGCCAAGACCGCCATGCTCACCGATGCCGGCGTGGCTTTCTGCGAGCAGATGCTGAACATCGAGAACCTTTTCGACCCGGCCAGCATCTCCTTCCAGCACCACATCCTGCAGTCGCTCAAGGCCCATCACTGCTTCAAGCGCGACGTTGACTATATCGTTTCCGACGACGGCAAGGTCGTCATCGTGGACGAATTCACCGGCCGCCTCATGGCCGGGCGCCGCTACAGCGACGGCCTTCACCAGGCTCTGGAAGCCAAGGAACATGTGCAGATCGAGGCCGAGAACCAGACCCTCGCCAGCATCACCTTCCAGAACTACTTCCGCATGTACGACAAGCTGGCCGGCATGACCGGCACGGCCCAGACCGAGGCCGTGGAATTCGACCAGATCTACAACCTCGAGACCATCACCATCCCCACCAACAAGCCCATGATCCGCAGGGACATGCCGGACTTCATCTACCGCACCCAGCGCGAGAAGTATCTGGCCATCGTGGAGGCCATCAAGGAACTCCACGCCTCCGGCCAGCCTGTTCTGGTGGGCACCATCTCCATCGAGACTTCCGAACTCATCTCTTCCCTGCTCAAGCGCGAGCGCGTGCCCCATGCCGTGCTGAACGCCAAGCATCACGCCGAAGAAGCCGCCATCGTGGCCCAGGCTGGTCAGCGCGGCCGCGTGACCATTGCCACCAACATGGCCGGCCGCGGTACCGACATCGTTCTCGGCGAGGGCGTGAGGGAGCTCGGCGGCCTGCATATCCTCGGCACGGAACGCCATGAATCCCGCCGCATCGACAACCAGCTCCGCGGCCGTTCCGGCCGTCAGGGCGACCCCGGCTCTTCCCGCTTCTACCTTTCGCTTGAAGACAACCTCATGCGCATCTTCGGTTCGGAGCGCATCTCCGGCCTCATGGAGAAGCTGGGCATGAAGGAAGGCGAGCCTATTGAGAACCGCATGGTCTCCAAGGCCATCGAGAACGCTCAGAAGCGCGTGGAAGGCCACAACTTCGAGATACGCAAGACGCTGCTGGACTACGACAACGTGATGAACCAGCAGCGCGAAGTCATCTACAACCTGCGCCGCGACCTCATGCAGCTGCCCAGCGTGGAAAGCGTGCTCTTCGATTTTGTGGATGAACTGCTGGATGCCATCTACCAGCCTCTCGAAGGCCTGAAGGAAGCACCTTCTGCCGAACTCATCGTGGAAGTGAATTCCCGCCTGCTCGATACCTGCAACATCGCCCGCGCCATCCCTGACATGACCATGAGCGCCATCCCCTCCCGCGATGATGCCCGCAAGGCCGTGGAGCAGATATTCGATGAACTGCGTGAAGAATCCGGCCATGTCTACAACGACATCCTGCGCTATTTCCTGCTGGAAGCCCTCGACCGCTGCTGGAAGGAACACCTGCGCGCCATGGACTACCTGCGTGAAGGCATCGGCCTGCGCGGCTACGCCCAGCGCGACCCGAAGCGCGAGTACCAGAGCGAAGGCCTCAACATGTTCAAGGAAATGCTGTTCCGCATCCACGAGAACGCCATTTCCGCTCTTACCCATGTGCGCATGAAGCGTGTGGATGAAGATGGCGAGACCATCGAACGCCAGCCCGGCGAAGAGGACTATGTGGAAGGCGCGCTGGCTTTCAACGCTGATGGCGACGGCAATGTGACCAGCGTGGAGCAGGTGGAGCTCGTGCAGGCAGAGGCCGCTGAAGAAGTGGAAGAAGCCGGGAGCGCGGAATTCGAACTGCGCCACAAGACCGACCCTGCCGCCATGGGCGACGGCGGCTCTTCCGAAGAAGAGGGAAGCGCCGAAGGTCCCAAGGTGGGCCGCAACGATCCCTGCCCCTGCGGCAGCGGCAAGAAGTATAAGAAGTGCTGCGGCAAATAGCCTGTATGTCATGAAAAATAGCCCACTCCCGAGCTTCTTCTGAGGCGAAGGGGTGGGCTTTCTTAGACCCCAAGTTTAGAGACGGCTTGACTTGAAAAAGTAATTCGCCGTAAACTAATGATACTGGAGGCTAAAAATGCGAAAAATTACCATAGTTTTATTGATAGTATTATTGGCAATGTTGGCTGGGTGTGCGAAGTTTTCAGGAGAATATATGCCTCCGATAGCACCCTCAATAAAAAATAGTCAGTCTTTTTCGAAAAGTTACGACATTGTTTGGAAGGCAACTGTTGATTCAGTTGCAAAAAGCTTCTGGACATTGTCAAATATTGAAAAAGATTCTGGAATTTTGTCGTTATATTATATCACTGACAATCCCAGTGAGTGCGTCGACTGTGGGGTTACAAAAGTAGAACTGACGCAGTTTGGAAAATATGCAGGAACGATAGTAAGAAATCCAGCTCAGCCTAAATATGAATATACGACGCATGGTGGAAAACATCATAATGTGGTTATAGAGCAAAGTAGCCTGAGGTGTGATTGTAATATTGTTGTTAGTCAAATTAGCGAAAATGAGACTCTAGTTACTGTAAATACTATATATAATCTAGAATTGTGGAAGGGTAATACTGTTGTATTTAATAAGGATGTCGGGAAGTATGTTTATACTCCTATACCAGTTTGTATGTCGTTTACGTCTGGTAATTCTGGAAAGGGTGGTGAATATATGTGTGTGCCAACCTATTCACTGGAAAAGGCAATCTTTGCAGGAATTGAATCCTATTTGAAAAATAAATGAGTTGATAGCATAAGTAATAATTTTATAGACGTAGTGAAAAGCCCCGCGAGTCGCAGAGACTGGCGGGGCTTTGGCATGCTGTTAGACTTTTCTTACTTGCCGGACTTCTTCAGCGCGGCGGCGATGAAGTCTTTGAGCAGGGGGTGAGCCTTCATGGGACGGGACTTGAATTCGGGGTGGAAGTGGCAGGCCACGAACCAGGGATGGTCGGCCAGTTCCACGATTTCCACGAGCTTGCCGTCGGGAGAGGTGCCGGAGATGACGAGGCCCTTCTCCACGAGGAGTTCGCGGAAGGCGTTGTTGAACTCGTAGCTGTGGCGATGGCGTTCGGAAGTTTCTTCCAGCTGGTAGGCGGCAGCGGCGAGGGTGTCGGGAGCGATGACGCAGGGGTAGGCGCCGAGGCGGAACTCGTCGCTCTTGTCGCTGATGTCGTTCTGGAATTCCTTGGACTTCTGGCGATAGTCCACGCCTTCCATGGTGTAGATGACGTTCTGGTCGTTCTCAGGGGCGAATTCGGCAGAGTTGGCATGGTCGAGGCCGGCCACGTTGCGGGCGAACTCGATGACGGCGCACTGCAGGCCGAGGCTTTCGCCAAAGAAGGGGATCTTGTTTTCGCGGGCGTAGCGGATGGCTTCGATCTTGCCTTCCACGCCGCGGTAGCCGAAGCCGTCGGGCACGAGGATGCCGTCGCAGTCCTTGAGCATGGCGTCGGCAGTCTTGGCGGTGATCTCTTCGGAATTGATGTAGCGCAGGTCGAGGCTGGTCAGGTTGGCCACGCCGGCATGCACGAGGGCTTCGTGCAGGCTCTTGTAGGCTTCCTTCAGTTCGACGTACTTGCCCACGATGCCGATGGTGATCTTGCGCTTGGTGCTTTCTTCGAAGTCGACCATGAGCTTGCGCCAGCCGTCGAGATGGGCGCGGCGGGCGGGCAGGGTGAGGAGCATGGCCACCTTGAGGTCGAGGCCTTCATCGTAGAACTTGAGCGGCACTTCGTACACGTTCTTCACGTCCACGGAAGTGAACACAGCGTCCTGATCCACGTTGCAGAAGAGGGCGAGCTTCTTCTTGAGGTCGGCAGGCAGAGGCTTTTCACAGCGGCAGAGGATGATGTCGGGCTGGATGCCGATGGCAAGGAGGGCCTTGGTGCTGTGCTGGGTGGGCTTGGTCTTGTACTCGCCGGCGGCCTGGATGTAAGGAACGTAGGAAAGGTGGATGTTCAGGCAGTTCTGGCGGCCGAGCTCGGAGCGGAGCTGGCGGATGGCTTCGAGGAAGGGCAGGCCTTCGATGTCGCCAACGGTGCCGCCGATCTCCACAAGGGCTACGTCAGGGGCGTTTTCGGATTCACCGATGCGGAGGAGAGTGTTTTTGATCTCGTCGGTGATGTTGGGGATGACCTGGATGGTGCCGCCCTTGTATTCGCCGCGGCGTTCCTTGTTGAGGACGCGCCAGTAGATGCGGCCGGAAGTGATGGTGTTCAGCTGGGAGAGGGAAACGTCCAGGTAGCGTTCGTAGTGACCGAGGTCGAGGTCGGCTTCGGCGCCGTCGTCAGTGACGAACACTTCGCCGTGCTCGAGAGGGTTCAGCGTGCCGGGGTCGATATTAAGGTAGGGGTCGAGCTTCTGCACGGTCACAGAAAGGCCGCGAGCTTTCAGCAGAGCACCGAGGGAGGCAACGGCAAGGCCCTTGCCAAGGGAGGAAAGGACGCCGCCGGTGACGAAGATAAATTTGGTTTTCATGTGTGAACCCTTCTC
>JAFQPD010000081.1 GCA_017411945.1 Mailhella sp. | reverse complement strand
GGACAGCACCAGCTGGTCCGGCACCGTGGGCGTGCAGGCTGAAAAGGGCAACATGACCTTCGGCCTGAACTACGGCGTGCAGGCTTCCTCCAACGAGACCGACCAGAACGTGCAGGTCAAGTTCGGCTGGAAGTTCTAAACTCAAACATCAAGGGGGCTTCGGCCCCCTGACATGAAACACAAAAGGCCGTGTTCCTTTCGAGGGAACACGGCCTTTTCTTTCAGGCGGGTCAGGGATGGGCTAGTTTTCCAGCTGCTTCCTCAGCACGGCAAGGAACAGGGCGTCGTGCCCCGGAAGCTCCGGCAGGAAAAGACGCTGGTCGCAAAGGAGGGCGGAGTCGTTGCATTTGAGGAATCTTTCAATGCGCCTTTCGTTTTCTTTGCGGTTCAGTGCGCAGGTCGCGTAGAAGAGCAGGCCGCCGGGCTGGAGCTTGCCCCATGCGTTTTCGAGGATGGAAGCCTGAAGGCGTTCCGCCTCGTTCAGTCGTTCCGGGGTCAGGCGGAGCCGGAGTTCTGGCACTCGCCCCAGAGTTCCGGTGCCGCTGCACGGAACATCGATAAGGATGAGCGGGAACGAGGCCTCCACATCCTGTTCGGGGGAGCAGACCGCCTGCGGAGCAGGGAGGCCAAGGCGTTCAACTGCGGCCAGAAGGTCGTCCAGCCGGAACTGAGCCGGATCGCTGGCCAGCGTGACGCGCACGCCTTTCTCCAGCAGGGCAGTGCTCTTGCCGCCGCGCCCACAGCAGGCGTCCCACAGTTCGGCCTGAGAGAGGCAGTCATCCTTCGTTATCCAGTCGGCAATGAATTCGGAAACGAGCTGGGAAGAAATTCCCTGCCGAGTGAGGAAGCCCTCGATCTCAAGCTGGGCGAGTTCCTTCTGTTCTTCCGATGCCGCTATCCTGTCTCTGCCGAAGCTTGTGAAGCCATGGCAGCCCACGGCCTTATAGCCGCGTTCGAGCCATGTGCGGCGCAGTTCTTCCGCACCTTCTCGAGCCCAGTTCACACGCCAGCAGGGCGCGGCATGGGTGAGCGTGTTCTCGGCAAATGTTCGGGCCTCTTCGTCTCCGTACTGAGCTTTCCACATGGCCATGAGCCACGCCGGGATGGAGGCCGCCTCGGTCGGGCCGGCCTTTTGCACAGCATCACGCAGGGCTTCCATCTCTCTGTCTGCGGAACGCAGGACTGCGTTCACCAAGCCGCCGATACCCTGGCCGAAACGCTGGCGGGCGAGCCCTGCGAATTCGCTGACGCTTGCCCGCGCCGGGATGCCGTCCATGAACAGCAGTTCATGCATGCCAAGGCGCAGGAGCATGCGCACCTGCGCTGAGAGCTCGCCGGGCTTTTTCAGGAAGCTGTCGAGGATGGAGTCGAGAAGCATATGCCTGCGCAGGACGCCGAAGGTCAGCTCGGAGAGCAGGGCGGCGTCTCTTCCATCGAGACCGGCACTCTGGACGGCCTTCGCCAGCATCACGGGCAGGGGCGTACCTTCTTCCGGATGCTGGAAGAGGGCGTGAAGAAGCTCGAGCGCCGCTTCCCGGGCATTTTTCATGTCTCGCTTCTGAGGCTTTTTTTTTGCTTTTTCGATGTCTGACTCGCGATTCGGCATAAATCTCCTCTAGGGGCATTCTGATGCGGAAAAAGGGCAGTTGCTCATTTTTGAGCTGAAACCTCCCCTTTTTCTGATGTTTGAGCCGATCACTTGCCGCCCAGAACGCCATAAGGCGCAGAGAGCCCGCGAAGCCGTCCGTTGAAGAAGTCCTTCGCGCTCATGGTGGACTTGCCTGCCGGGCGCAGAGCAGTCACGCGGTATGCGCCGGAACCGCAGGCGACGAGAAGGGCATCGCCGTCCATGCCGAGCACAGTGCCGGGAGCGGCGTTGGCATCCTGGTCCACAGGCTGGCCTGGTTCGAGGCGAAGAGCGAGGTCCTCCTTTCCTTCGATGCGGAGCGTGCTTTTCGCTCCGGGCGCAGGCGTGAGGCCGCGGATGATATTATGGATGCGCTTGGCGTCCATGCTCCAGTCTATCCATTCTTCTTCAGGGGCGATCTTG
Organism: Mailhella sp.; assembly: GCA_017411945.1. Taxonomy (GTDB): domain Bacteria; phylum Desulfobacterota; class Desulfovibrionia; order Desulfovibrionales; family Desulfovibrionaceae; genus Mailhella. Next base: position 7,301 of record JAFQPD010000081.1, on the reverse strand, counting down.
GCGGCGTGCGTCACCAGCTCTTCGTTCTGAGGGACGAAGGCCAGACGTTTTTCGGCTATCATGCCAAGCGCGCTGACCATGACCTTCGCACCGTGCTCTGCCAGAGTGTCGAACAGCGTGCCGGCAGTGTCTTCAGGTTCGATGCTTACAGCCAGCTGGAGCAGCATGGGGCCGGAGTCCAGCCCGGCTTCCATCTTCATGATGGTCACGCCGGAAACGCGGTCGCCGTTCATCACGGCGCGCTGGATGGGAGCCGCGCCGCGGTACTGGGGCAGGAGCGAGCCGTGCACGTTGTAGGGGCCGAGCTTGGGGATGTCGAGCACGCGCTGGGGAAGGAGCAGGCCATATGCGGCCACGACCAGAACATCGGGTTCAAGGGCGGCAAGAGCCTGCACGTCGGCATCATCTCTGAAGTTTTTAGGCTGATAGACGGGATAGCCCAGCTCAAGGGCCAGTTCTTTAGTGGCAGAAGCCTTGAGTTTTTTGCCGCGCCCCGCAGGCCGGTCGGGCTGGGTATAGACGGCGACGACTTCGCCGCCTTCCCAAGCGGCTACTTCCTTCAGTACGGCCGCCGCAAAGTCCGGCGTCCCCATGAAAACGATGCGCAGTTTCGACATGATATCTCCTCAGAAAAAGGTATGGAGCTGGTGGAAGTGTAATCTGCAAAGAAGTTTGCAGGTCTATATCGGATTGAAATATAAGGTGAAATTACAGAATAGATGAAATATTAGCGGCAATGTCCAGAAGGAAGTAGGGCCTTCCTCTATGGACAGTGGGGATTCTATCTTAAGGAGCAGGGGCTTTTCAATCTGGATTTTGCTTCGGGAGTGCCGGTGCTTTCCCGCGTTGTGAAGGGGCTGTGCCGCTGGCTTACGGAAGGGCCTGGAAAAGGAAAGGCGCCGGCTTATCGGGACAAGCCGGCGCCTTAAGGCGCAAGAGTATGTGGATCCGTGCAGGGAATATGCGCCTCCCCATTTCGCAGGGGGCCTTGAGTATGGCAAGATAAGGGGACTCAGCTTTCCGTGCGCATGCCAAGCTGTTCGATGATGCGGGCAAGCTCTTCGGCAGAAGCGTAGGGTATCTGGATGCGGCCTTTTTCCTCAGTGCCGGAAATGGTCGCCTTGGTCCCGCTGCTCTGGCGGAGAAGGGTCTGCAGATCTTTGAGGCATTGAGGTTTGGGGGCGCGGGGAGACTTGGGCGCAAGAGGCTGGCCGTTCAGAGGCAGGAGCTTTTCCGGGAGTTTGCCGGTTCGCTTGCAGGTGTCGGCTGCGGCTTCGGCTTCACGCACGGAAAGGTGCTGGCCGATGATGGCGGCGTAGAGTTCGGCTCGAAGTTCGGCATCGGCTATGGCGAGCAGGGCGCGGGCATGGCCGGCGGTGATGTCGTTGCGGATGAGCCCTTCCTGAATGGAAGGCGGCAGCTGAAGGAGGCGCAGGGCATTGGCTACGGCCGAACGGCTTTTGCCAAGCTGTTCGGCAAGAGCTTCCTGACTCAGGCCATGAGCTTCGCGCAGGGCCTGCAGGGCTTCGGCTTCTTCGAGAGGGTTGAGGTCTTCGCGCTGGAGATTCTCCACAAGAGCCACGGTCATGGCGTCCTTGTCGGAGTATTCGGTCACGATGACAGGGACTTCCGTAAGTCCAGCCAGTTTGGCAGCTCTCCAGCGGCGTTCGCCGGCTACGATTTCGTAGCGTTGGGGCAGGCCGGGGAGCTGGCGGACCAGAAGAGGCTGGATGACGCCCTGATTCCTGATGGAGACGGCAAGTTCACCGAGAGCCGCGCTGTCGAAATACTTGCGGGGCTGGTGCTTGCCGGGAACGAGCTGGGTAAGGGCCAGCTTGCGAGTCTCTTCGCTGGTATTTTCGGGAACAGCACTGAGCAGAGAGCCGAGACCTCGGCCAAGACCGCGTTCGGGGGTATTCATAGATGCCTCTTAGGAGTATGGACTCCGGCGGCGGCAGGGAACCTCCGCCGGAGTCGGCTTTGCGCAGAGCCCGCGGCTGGTAGTTGGCCGGCAAAGCACTGAAGGTAAGCAGGTTACGGGCGAGCCGTTTTATGTACGACTTCTCGAGCCAGTTCAAGATAGGCTTCGGCGCCCTTTGATTTGATGTCGTAATGCAGGATAGACTTGCCGTGGCTTGGAGCTTCGGAAAGCCTTACGTTGCGCGGGATGACTGTTTCGAACATATGCTTGGGGAAACAGCGTTCGGCCTCGGCCTTTACCTGGCGCGCCAGCTTGTTGCGGGAATCGTACATGGTGAGCAGTACGCCGAGGATTTGCAGGTCTTTGTTCAGGCGTTTGCGAACCTGTTCATAGGTGTGCAGGAGTTTAACGATGCCTTCCAACGCAAAAAATTCGCATTGGAGGGGAATGAGTATCTCATGGGCTGCACAGAGCGTATTCACCGTGATGAGGCCCAGAGAGGGCGGGCAGTCAAGGACGATATAGTCGTACTGGTCGGCAACGTGGCTGAGGAGGTCGGCAAGGTAGAATTCTCGGGCCATCTTGTCCACAAGCTCTATTTCGATGCCGACAAGGTCCGTGCTGGAAGGCAGGAGAGTGAGGTACGGCATAGCTGTGGGCAGGATGGTCTCCTCGAGGGAGGATGTGCCGCACAGGGCAGTGTAGAGATTGCGGAAGAGGTTCTGCTGGTCGAAGCCCAGCGAGCTCGTTGAGTTCGCCTGAGGGTCGCAGTCCACCAGGAGAACGCGGTTCTCCATGATGGCGAGAGAAGCGGAGAGGTTGACCGAAGTGGTAGTTTTGCCAACACCGCCTTTCTGGTTCGCGACAGCAATGATTCTTGCCAAAACAGGCCTCCTTGTGGATGTCTTGAAAAGATTCATAACTTCCTAATTCTGGAAAATCAAGAAGTGTTTCACGTGAAACAGTGCGAAAAGAAGGGAAGGATAGGGATGTTTCACGTGAAACACAGCCCACCGTGAAGCCTTAGGTACAAAAAAAAACCTCAAACTGAGGGCTTTTTTTGTGGGGGGGGGATGGAAGCGGATATTGTTATGGGAGGAAGATGGTTTTTATAATTTCTTTTCCATCTCGCCAAATGGTCAAGGTGTTTTCTCCTGCATGCATCAGGGAAATCGCAGGAATCTCATGCGTGAAAGTCGTATCGTTTATTTTCAGAATGATATCACCTGGGAAGATGTTGGCCTGATAGACAATGCTATCTTTCATGACGGCTGTGACAAGACCTCCAATGCGCTTATCCATGGCGCGGAAGAAGGATATGGGAGGCTCGACAATTCTTGCTCTAAAGTAGTCAGGAGTGTTTGTTAGCTTTCCGAAGAAAATAGCATCGTAAGAATAACGATCAACAGAATATGGAGTAGTGTGTGTTGAGGTTGTTCCCGCAATGTGAACAAATGAAGAACCGGTATAAATGGTTTTTCCCGGGTGATAAGTGGTATGGGTAGTAGAGCCATGTTTAGTGTGAGTGTAGTCTGCACGCCAAAGCACCAAGGCCGCTCCAACTTTGGCGGCCTGTTCTAGAGCTTCTTGGTCTCCTTCATCGTTAGGGCCTTCCCATGCGGCATATCCTGTTATTGCAAACCCCTCCGTGTACATTTGGTTAAGAATGTCATCCAATGGAAGGTTGGGCATATGTCGAACTTCAGGTATCTGAATAGGTTCGAGCCAAGTACATGCTTGTGTTTCTTCTAGAGTTTTTCCGTGATAAAATTTAGAAAATCCGTTAGAGAGACAACCGGAAAGAAGTACAGGGATAAGAAAAAGAAGAATTTTTTTCATATTAGATCAGTGCCCGGTGATGTTGTACTTCTTGAGCTTGTACTGCATGAGGCTGCGGGATATGCCGAGAAGCTCTGCGGCATGGGCCTGCACGAAGTCGGCACGCACAAGGGCTCGCTTGATGAGTGCGGCTTCGATGCGATCCAGCGTGTCTGCAAGGTTCAGTTCTACAGGCAGAAGGTCGACCGCACTCTTGAACTGTGATTCTTCGCCGCGGATCTCAGGAGGGAGATCCTCAACGCCGATAATGTTTCCAGGGACCATGACCATGCAGCGTTCAAGCACGTTCTGGAGCTGGCGGATGTTGCCGGGCCAGTCGTAGCCGGTGAGGTAGTTCTGGGCCTCGGAGCTGAATGCCTTGACGGGGATTCCATTGTCCTCAGCTATCTTTTCTCCGAAATGGGCGACAAGGAGAGGAATGTCCTCACGGCGTTCCCGCAGAGGCGGGATGGGGATATGGACGACGTTGAGGCGGTAGAAAAGATCTTCGCGGAAGGTGCCTTCCTCGACCATCTTTGCCAGATCGCGATTGGTGGCAGCTACTACGCGGATATCGACACTGATGCTTTCCGTTCCGCCTACGCGTTCGAAAACGCGCTCCTGCAGGACCCGCAGGAGCTTGACCTGAAGATCCATGCTCAGTTCGCCGATCTCGTCAAGGAAGAGAGTGCCGTGGTCGGCCTGTTCGAAGCGGCCGCGCCGGGTGGCTACGGCTCCTGTGAAAGATCCTTTTTCATGTCCGAAAAGTTCGCTTTCCAGAACGCCGGAATTGAAGGCCATGCAGTTCACGGATACGAACGGGCCTTCCTTGCGGGGCGAGGTGAAGTGTATGGCTCGAGCTACAAGTTCCTTGCCTGTGCCGGACTCACCCGTGACGAGCACGGTAGAGCGGCTCAGGGCTACGCGGTCCACGATGGAGAGCGTGTCGCGTATCGCCTTGGACCGACCGATGATCTGATGCGTGCTGTAACGCTCCTCAAGGCTTTCCTGAAGCAGCTTGTACTGGCGATGCGCCTTGGAAAGCTCAACAGCGTTATGCACGGAGAGCAGCATCTCGTCGTTGGCGAAAGGCTTGGTGATATAGTCGAAAGCTCCGTAGCGCATGGCTTCCACGGCGCTTTCGATGCTGCCGAATGCTGTCATGATGAGGACGGGCAGGTCGGGCCAAGATTTTTTGACGCTCTGCAGGACTTCCTTGCCGCTCAGCCTGGGCATTTTCATGTCGGTGATGACAACGTCGACCTCTGACTCTTCAAGGAAATGAAGTGCCATTTCCGGGTCGTTGAGGGCGGTCACTTCATACCCGGCATCCATGAGCAGCGCCTGCATGACCATGAGGTAGTTCTTTTCGTCGTCGATGACCAGTATGCGGGAGGTGTCACTCATGGGGCGTTTCTTCCTTTTTTTCAGTCTGGGCGGGAAATTCGATGACGATATGCGCGCCGCCGTTGGGCGCATTGGAGAGTTTCAGCGTGCCTCCATGAGAGTCGACTATGGCCTGCACGATGGGAAGGCCCAGGCCGGTGCCGCTGTCTTTGGTGGTGAAGAAGGGGTCCATGGCTTTCTGGAGGGCGTCTTCGCTGAAGCCTGGCCCTGTATCGCTGAAGCTGAGGATGGTTTTTCCTGAATCTGTGGTGCCGCCCGAAATGGATATCTTGCCGGGGCCATTCATGGCCTGATGGGCATTGGAAAGGATATTGTAGAATGCGCGGTAGAGCAGGTCCATATCGCCAAGGATGAAAAGGTCTTCGGGAAGCGAATTTTCTACCTCAACTTCCGTGCGCTGGAATTCGCCGCCGAGGAATGCCATGGCCTTGTCGATGACTTGTCGAATGAAAACGGTATCCTGACGTGGCTGGCGAGGTCTGGCGTAGTCGAGGAAGTCGTTGACGGTGGTGCCCAGCCTGCAGGATTCGTCGTAGATGGCAGTGAGCATGGTCTGCGTCATGGCGTCTTCGCTCTTGTGGCGGCGTATCAGGAATTCGGAACTGGAGCGTATGATGCCAAGGGGGTTCCGTATCTCATGTGCGATGGAGGCGACCATGCGGCCCATGCTGGCCAGTTTTTCTGCCTGATGGAGCTGGGCTTCAAGCTGGCGGTTGCGCGCCATTCGCCTTTCCAGCGTGACTTCCGCCTTGCGGGCCACAAACTGCAGGAGGAAGAAGAGGATGAAGGTAGAGACGGCAAAGCTGGCGAGGATGAGCCACTGAGAACGGATGGCGCTGCGGTACTGGCCTGTCATGTCCAGGACTATTTCAAGCACGCCGAGCACGGGAACAGGCTTTCCATGCAGGCTCAGCCCCTTGAAATCGTTGTCGATAGTGAGGGGGAAAATGGTTCGGAGCAGGAAAGTGCCGTCGTCAAGAGAGGGAAGCAGCAGGGCCTGCGGGTATGGTATGGACGAAAGTACGTCGAAGTGGTGGGGCTTGCCCTTGAATACCTGCGGGACGCCGTCGGTAAAGAGATCGGTGCGGCGCACTTCACGAGAGTCCGTGGAGTACAGGATGGTGTAGTGGTCGTCGTAAAGGCGTACCGATTCGAGCTGAAGCCCGTGTATCTGTGATTTGATGACCTCGTCGAGCAGTTTGTACTGCGAAGGGTCGGCAAGGGAGACTCTGCCCGATGCGTAAGTGACGGGAAGTGTAAATTTTCTGAATATCTGACGATTCATGTTGTCAGCCAGAAGGAGGGCGTATTCCTGCTGGCTTTCTATCATGGTGCTCGTCATGGTACGGCCGATGAAGAGCGCAAGGATGACGCTGGAGCCCAGTATGAGCACCAGAGAGATGTAGGAGAAGAACTTTGCCAGATTGAAAGGGAGCCTGTTGTCGGCGTGGTTCTGTCCTGCGTCTTCCATGTCGGCCTCTTTGGAGAAAGGAAGGGGGAGGCCAAGCCTCCCCCTCGTCATTTTAGAATTCCATGTTCACCGAGGGGATATCGGTGAAGGCGGCAAGGCGGGCGGCATCGGCTTCAGTGCCGGCCATGCCGAGACGGGCGCGGGCCAGCTTCTTGCCGTTTTCGACGGCAGGCTGGTCGACGGGGTTGATGCCCATGAGCCAGCCGGTGAAGATGGTGGCGGCTTCGAGGAGCATCATCATCTTGCCGGCGGATTCGGCACTGGCATCGGCCATGTCGAGGTGAACGGTGGGCACGTCCTTTTCAGCCAGGGTGGCGCGGGTGGCGATGGTCTCGGCTTCGAGCACGTCGCCGAAGGTCTGGCCGCTGAGGTACTGCCACTGGGCGGGAACTTCGGCGGGGATGGGCAGGATGCCCTTGTCGGCAGGGGAGCTGACGAAGAGGCAGATCTTGTCCTTGGGGCCGTCGAGGAACATCTGCAGCAGGGAATGCTGGTCGGTCACGCCGGTAGCGGGGATGGGCTGGGTGCCCTTGCCGTCCTTGCCGAGGCTTTCGGCCCAGAGCTAGCAGAACCAGGGTCCGAAGGTGGACCAGGAGGGGATTGACGGGCTCGACTCGGGCCACCTCGGGGCTGTTCCACTTCTCGCACGGGGTCTTGGCGATCATGGGCGGGGCCATGCGCAGG
>JAFQPD010000012.1 GCA_017411945.1 Mailhella sp. | reverse complement strand
GAAGATCTCGAGAAGCATAACGGCATCATCGCCAACCCCAACTGCTCCACCATCCAGATGCTCGTGGCCCTCAAGCCCCTGCACGATGCCGCCACCATCAAGCGTATCGTGGTCTCCACCTATCAGGCCGTGTCCGGCACCGGCAAGAAGGGCCTCGACGAACTCGAGACCCAGGTGCGCCGCCTGTTCAACATGCAGGAGATCGAAAACAACGCCTACCCCCACCAGATCGCCTTCAACTGCCTTCCCCACATCGATGTCTTCATGGACAACGAATACACCAAGGAAGAAATGAAGATGGTGAACGAAACGCATAAGATGCTCGACCCGAACATCCGCGTCACCGCCACCTGCGTGCGCGTGCCCGTGTTCTACGGACACTCCGAATCCGTGAACATCGAGACCGAAAAGAAGCTCACCTCCGCTCAGGCCCGCGTCATCCTTTCCCAGGCCCCCGGCGTGCAGGTCGTGGACAACCCTCGCGCCAACCTCTACCCCCTGGCCATCAACGCCGCCGGTGAAGACGAAGTGTTCGTGGGCCGCCTGCGCGAAGACGAAAGCATCGAAAACGGCCTGAACATGTGGATCGTCGCCGACAATATCCGCAAGGGCGCCGCCCTCAACGCCGTGCAGATCGCCGAAGAACTCCTCAAGCGCGACCTCGTCCGCGTGCCCAACCCCGACATGTTTGTGTAGAGGGCGGGGGAAATAATTCCCCCCGCGCCCCCCTGATTCAGAAGCCCGATGTCCCCGAACTGCGTTCGGAGCCATCGGGCTTCTGGTTTCAGGCGTCAGCGAGAAAATTCTTCCATACTCACATAAACACGAGGCCGATGTCAGACGGAACTTGTTCCGGCGACATCGGCCTCGTGAATTATGGGGGTGTGGGGGAGATTATCTCCCCCGCACTTCTCTCTTAAATAACCTTGTTCAGGCTGTACTCCAGGATGCCTTCGGCACCCATCTCGCGGAGCTGGGGGATGAGGTCGCGGACGAAGTGGGTATCGACCACGGTTTCGAGGGAGACCCAGGCCGGGTCCTTGAGGGCGGCCACGGTGGGAGAATTGAGGGCGGGAAGGAGCTTGAGGATATCGTCGAGCTTTGCGGTGGGAGCGTTCATCTTGAGGCAGACGAAGCTTTCGGCGCGCAGGGCACCCTGCAGGAGCAGGTCGATCTGCTCGATCTTGCGACGCTTTTCCGGGTCGTTCCAGGCATCGCGGTTGGCGATGAGCACCGTGTTGCTGGCCATGACTTCGTCGATGACGCGCAGGTTATGGGCGCGGATGGTGGTCTCGGTCTCCGTCACTTCCACGATGGCGTCGGCAAGACCTTCCACGACCTTGGCTTCGGTCGCGCCCCAGGAATAATTCACCTGAACGTCGATGCCCTTCTCTTCGAAGTAGCGTTTGGTCACGCCGAGCAGCTCGGTGGAAACTCGTTTGCCGGCAAGATCTTCAGCCTTCTCGAAGTCGGAATCGCCGGCTACGGCCAGCACCCAGCGGGCCTTGCGGTTGGACACCTTGGAGTAGATGAGGTCGGAGATGACCACCACAGGAGCATCGCCGTCCTTGGGGCCGTACTGCACCTGACGCTCTTCCAGCCAGTCCTTGCCGGTGAGAGCAAGGTCGAGGATGCCGTTCTGGATGTATTCGGGGATCTCCTGCACGCGGCAGAGGCGCGCAGTTATCTCGCGGTCGTTGATGTCGGGGAAATAGTTCCGCACATGCTTATGTATCTTCCACCCGGCCTTTTCAAAAAGGGAGATGGTGGCTTCTTCGAGAGACCCCTTGGGAATACCGAGCTTGAGCTTGCTGTCCATGGCGAAACCTCTATTTCTTGTAAACTTCCGCAGGATCGAAGACCTGCGGACAGCAGATGCTGACTTCAGAAGAGCCGGGCACGAGGCGGCGGTAGAAGCAGCTCGTGCGGCCGGTATGGCAGGCGGAACCGCCTATCTGTTCGATCTCCATGACCACGGCATCGGAATCGCAGTCGAGGCGGATGGCTTTCACCTTCTGCACCATGCCGGAGCTTTCGCCCTTATGCCAGAGGCTCTGACGGCTGCGGCTCCAGTAATGGGCCTCTCCGGTGGCGAGAGTGGCCTTCCAGGCCTCTTCGTTCATCCATGCGAGCATGAGCACTTCGCCGGTGGCGGCATCCTGTGCCACTGCGGCGATGAGACCGCCGGCCTTGGCAAAATCCGGCGCGAAATCAGCAGGAGCATTGAACATGGGAGCGGTTCCTCTTAGGGAAAGTTTGATTACTTCGCGAAGCCCACGGCGCGGCGTTCGCGGATGACGGTCACACGGATCTGACCGGGATAGGTGAGGTTCTCCTCGATCTTCGCGGAGATGTCCTTGCAGAGCAGGTAGGTGCTGTCATCATCCACATTATCGGAATTGACGATGACGCGCAGCTCACGGCCGGCCTGGATAGCGTAGGACTTGGCCACTCCGTCGAAGGAATCGGCTATGTTCTCAAGGTCTTCAAGTCGCTTGACGTAGTTTTCGAGCAGCTCCTTGCGGGCGCCGGGGCGCGCACCAGACAGGGAGTCCGCGGCCTGCACCAGCACGGCAAGGGCGGTTTCGGGGCGCACGTCTTCATGATGGGCGGCGATGGCGTGCACGATGTCCTTCCCTTCGCCGTACTTCTTGGCGATGTCGGCACCGATGACGGCATGGGAACCTTCGACCTCATGGTCGACAGCCTTGCCGATGTCGTGCAGGAGGCCGGCGCGGCGGGCGCGCTTGATGTCCATGCCAAGCTCGGCGGCCATCATGCCGCAGAGGGCGGACACTTCGAGAGAGTGCTGGAGCACGTTCTGGGTGAAGCTGGTGCGGTACTTGAGCTGGCCGAGCAGGCGCACGATATCGGGATGGATGCCGTGCACACCGGCGTCGAAGGTAGCCTGTTCGCCCACTTCGCGGATCTGCACTTCCAGTTCCTGCTCGCATTTGTGAACGATGTCCTCGATGCGGGCGGGATGGATGCGGCCGTCCTGGATGAGGCGTTCGAGAGCCATGCGGGCCACCTGACGGCGAATGGGGCTGTAAGCGGAAAGGATGACGGTCTCAGGAGTGTCGTCGATGATGAGGTCGACGCCGGTAGCGGCTTCGAGGGCGCGTATGTTGCGGCCTTCGCGGCCGATGATGCGGCCCTTCATGTCTTCGCTGGGCAGGGTCACGGCGGTAACGGTCTGCTCGCCAACATAGTCGCCGGCATATCGCTGGATAGCGCAGGCAAGTATCTCCTTGGCCTTGCGGTCGGCAGTCTCCTTGGCCTCAGTCTCGATGACGCGCATCATCTTGGCGGCCTCGTGACGGGTGCGGGACTCGATCTCTTCGAAAAGACGGGCCTTGGCTTCTTCCGCAGTAAGGCCGGAGACTTCCTGCAGGCGGCGTTCCTGCTCATCGAGCTTGGATTCGAGCAGGGTCTCCTTCTCGGCGATGAGGCGCTCGCGCTGGTTCTGCTCCTTTTCCTGAACGAGGATGTCGTGCTCTTTCTGAGTCACGCGCTCCATCTTCTCTTCAAGGCGATCGGTGATATCCTGAAGCTTTTTCTCGCGATTCTTGAGAACGCGCTCCTGCTCCTTATATTCCGTTTCAAGGGCATGCTTCTGGCTGAACACTTCGTTCTGGCCCTGAATAAGGATCTCCTTCTTCTGGGCATGAGCCTCCTTGCGGGCCTCATCCACGATGCGGCGGGCCAGATCGTTGGCCTCGCCTATGCGTTTACTGGTGACACTGCGCTGTATGAGCACGCCCGCAAGCGCGCCTATCGCAAGGGCGACAAGCGCAAGGGCGATAACGGTGAAGTTTCCCATGGCAATTCCTGTAATATGTTGACGGAGCAGACGCCCCGATAGTTCCTGAAATTCTGCAGACGCGCAAAAACAGGCCGCAACACGGGTTGCGAGCCCACGAAAGGCAAAAACGCCGAACGGAAAGGATTGGCAGAAGACAATAAGGGAAGCAAAGAGCCCCGGAATGCCGTGAACAACTGCTGGCACGAGACCTGGTGGTCTCAAGGTGGGAGCCTAGTCGGAACTTCAGACTTCCCGCACAGGGGCGGGCATGCGCACCATTCCGGGGTCTGGCCCCCTGCTAACGCTAGTGAGGCCGGCGCAAGCTAGTTACCCACGCACACTCCAGGGAATTCAGTACGGCAGGACGGGCTATTTGCCCTCCGGAGGCATTTCATCGCCCTCCGATCCCATGCCGCTTTCTTTCAAACTTTGCAGCAGCTCATCCAGCCTGCCGTCGGCCCTGCTGTGCTGTTCGCGCAGCTGGAGAAAGTCGTCCGCAAGGCTGATGAGCATCATGACAAGCACCTTGTCTTTGCCTAAGGGGCCGCCGTAGGCCTTCATCTGAGCGTATATCTCGTCAACGTAGCAACGCGCACGTTCCACGCGCTCCGGCCCTGCGGCAGTGCGAAAGGCCAGCTTGAGGTCACATACGTCGAGCTGATAGCTTTCCATGGCGGCCGCCTGAAATTATCCGTTCTGCTGTTCTTCCGGCATGGGCAGAGCACTCTGGATGCGGCTGATGAGCGCATCCACGCGGCTGGTAGCTTCAGCCTGAACGCTGAAGGCGGCGTTGAGCTTTTCCTGAAGATCATCGGCCGTCATCTGGCCGAGTTCAAGATCTTCGCGGAGCCTGACGCCCTCTTCACGAAGCTTGCTGCCCTCTTCGCGAAGGAGATGATTCTCTTCGCGAAGACGATTGAGTTCCTGTATGAGACTGTCGATACGCTGAGCCAGCAGATCCAACTTTTCCATTACTGTATCTCCTTGGAGAGCCGGGCGGGGGAACTTGCCCTGCGCACGGTTCGGATAGCTCTTTAGGGTGTCGGCATGGCCGACGACTTTATGACGAAGACACCTGACGGGAGAGGCTTGACCGCCGCCGGCGTCCTTTCCTTATTTGTAAGCTATGGAACGCCGTTGGGCAAGTACATAGAACGGCCATTATGGCCGGGAAGCGAATTTTTTCCAGGCTGGAGCCGGCTTGCACAGCCGCCTTCCCCCCACGGGGAAAGTACGCCGCCGCATACGGCACAGCCCATGGAAACACCTCTCGGCGTTTTCGCACGGGCATAAGAAAGCCCCTCGGAGGGAGGGGCTTGGCGTGCTGTTCGGAGCTCAGCGCTGCTTGGTGGAAATGTTGAACGTAAGAGAATATATCTGGTGGAAAAAGTTCACATATTCCACAAAAACATGGTTCGGCACGGAAATGCGGGCGGCGGAATAGTTGAGGATGCCCTTGATGCCCGCATCCACCAGCTGGGTAGCGGCACGCTGGGCGCGCTCCGGCGGAACAGTGATGATGCCGATCTCGATGCCGAGTTCAGGCACCTTGTCCACAAGGGTCTTGGTGCACTGCACTTCAAGGCCGTAGAGCTTTTCGCCTATCTTGAAGGGGTCGCAGTCGAATGCGCCGACGATGGTGAAGCCGTGGCGGCGGAACTCGGAATAGTTCAGCAGGGCTCGGCCCATATTGCCCACGCCCACAAGGCAGGCGCGCCATTCACGGTTGGCATTGAGGCAGGCTTTGATGACTTCCAGCAGGTAAGAAACATAATAGCCCACACCGCGCACACCGAACTCGCCGAAATAGGCGAGGTCCTTGCGCACCTGTGAAGCATTCACATCACATGCGCGGGAAAGAGGCTCGGAAGAGATGACCTGGACACCGTCCTTATCCATAGCCTCCAACACCTGAAGATAGGTGGCGAGGCGCTGGATCGTGGCACGCGGGATATGTTCGTATTTGGGAGTCTGGTTCATTGCGGCTGCCATTTTTTAAATACAATACGGGCAGGAAACAGCATACGCTTCCTGCCCGCAAAATGCAACTACATCTTCACGAAGAGGAGGATCAGAGCCACGAGCAGGGCATAGATGACCAGAGATTCGATGAAGGCGAGGCCGAGGATGAGGGACTGGGAGATCTTGCCGGAGGCGTCAGGGTTGCGAGCGGTGCCTTCGCAGGCAGCCTTGATGGCGTTGCCCTGACCGACGGAACCGCCGGCAGCGGCGACGCCGATGCCAAGAGCGATGCCGGCAGCGGCGAGGCCGAAGCCGCTGGACACGCCGCCGTCAGCAGCGAAAGCCACAGCGGCGATGGAAACGAGCATGAGGGTGTTCAGAGCGGTAAGAATGATCTTGCGCATGGTGAAACTCCATTACAATTATAGTGTTGAGGCCGTTAGGCCATTCCCCCGAAGGTAAGGCGGCTTAGTGGGCGTGTTCCACAGAGCCCTGAATGTAGATCATGGACAGGGTGAACAGGATGAAGGCCTGCAGCACCTTGCCAAGCAGGAACAGGAAGTACATGGGAACAGTGCCGATGAGCACGCCGATGTAGATGCTGGTACCGAAGCCGAAGAAGATGATGAGCGTCATTTCTTCAGCGAAGATGTTGCCGAAAAGACGGAGGGACATCGAGAGCGGGCGGGCCAGATGGGAGATGATCTCGATGGGGAACATCAGCGGGATGAGCGGCTTGCTGGAACCGGTGAAATGGTGGATGTAGCCGAACTTCCAGGTGCGGATGCCCACATAGTTGTAATAGAGGAACACGCACAGAGCGACGGAAATGGTGGTGTTCAGGTTTGCGGTGGGGGCGTCGCAGCCGGGCACGAGGCCCAGCAGGTTCATGGTGAGCACATAGATGAAAATGGCCACGAGCAGGGGAACGAAACGGCGGCCCTTCTCGCCCATATTGTTCACGATGAACCCTTCAAGGCCGCCAATGAGAGCCTCGAAGAAGATCTGCAGCTTGCCGGGAACGATGTCGATGTTCTTGCGCACCATGTAGCCCACGATGGCGAGGATGGCCATGCCGAGCCAGGTGAAGAACACATATTTCGTGTCGATGGTCATGCCGCCGACCGTAACGGTATCGAGATTCAGGACGGTCGAGAACAGAAGAGGATGGGCGAGTCCGCCGGATGCTGCCATGGAGGCCTCCTGTGCAAATGTCTCCCGGCTTCATCGCCGGAAAATCAAAGAGAGCGGTATGATCGTCACAGAAGCAGAAAGGCCGGCTGCAAGCGCAGCAGGACTTGCCTGAAACTGGACTAATGCAACATACACAAAAAATCCCGTTAAGAAAAGCCTCAAATACGTTCTGAGCAGAAGTCCTTTTTTCACAACGCGGGCCGTTGCAAGGCCGTTTTTATCGCCATCGGGTATGGCCGCAGGCATAGCGTGCTGGATAAAAAGGGCAAGAGTATAAAAATTCCAAGCAGATAGTACTGCCGCCACCCCAGCCCAGAATACTTGGAGGGACAAGGGGACAAGGGCCGTTCCCAGCAGCAAAAAAATCCCAGAAAAAATTAAAAGATCACGAGTCGCGGCACGCAGGGGAGCATGGATGAAGCCCCTGCGCCAGAGAAAGCGTTCCACTCGTTCAAAAATGCTCATACTGCCCCTTTTCCGGCCTGCCCCGAACCTGTGCCGCCTTCATTTTTACGGCCGTCCTCTTCGAGGAAGCGGCGTATGGCCTCCTCTGTTTCATCCAGCTCTTCAAGGTCTCTTTCCTTCGGAGCCACCGTTCCGGCGAGGATAGACGCCACACTGGAACTTCCAGCATAGTCCGGGCCCGCCTCGAACGTACGCTCCTGCGGGCCCTCTTCTTGCCCCACAGCCTTGTGAACGACTGGAACAATCGGCACTTCTACGGACTTTTTACCTTTTTTTACTCCGCCAAGGACTTCTTTCCCGGCACTTTGAGCGGCTTCTTCCCGCTTTTTCCTCTCCTCGTCGAGAGCGGCGTTGCTGCGCTCAAGGTAGCGGGCGTCCGCCCACACGTTGCGGAAGCCTGCGATCAGGCCGAGCACGAGACCTATGGCGGAAGCGATGGGCCACGAACCCAGCCAATGGTCTATGAGCCAGCCGAGCCCGCCGCCGACGACGGGGCCGGAGACCATGTGCAGGCCCATGGTGCTGGCCGTGCCGAGCAGGCTGAACGCCCCTGGTGCTTTTTCTGAGCCTTTTTCTGCCATCTTATGCGGCTCCATATCAATTAAATAGGTTGGAGTTGTGCGATCTATGTGATAAGTATCGGCCTGTGCCGGTGGCGTCAATCAGAAAACCCTTTCACGCGAGGGCCTGAAATACCGCTGTGCAGGCCCTGCGGCCTTCCGGCAGGATGAAAACCTTCAAATCTCTTTCGAGGTCACCATGCCCATTAAAACTGGCGATACCGTTTCTGTCCATTATGTCGGCACCTTCAACGACGGCTCCGAGTTCGACCGCTCCCGCGAAGGCAGCCCCCTGAAGTTCAAGGTCGGCTCCGGCATGGTCATCCCCGGCTTCGACAAGGCCGTCATCGGCCATGAAGTTGGCGACAAGTTCTCCGTGAACATCCCCGCCGCCGAAGCCTACGGCGAAAAGCAGGAACATCTGCTCTTCCCCGTGCCCATGGATCAGGTGCCTGCCACCATCAAGCCCGAAGTCGGCATGCGCCTGCATGTGGGCACCAATCAGGGCGAACTCGAAGTGGTCATCTCCGAAGTGACCGATACCCACATCGTCCTCGATGCCAATCACCCCATGGCCGGCAAGGACCTCAACTTCGCCCTCGAAGTGGTTGCCGTAAACTAAGCCTTCCCGGGGCGGCCCGCCGCCCCTTCCGACAGAACAACCGGAGTTCGAATGAGTTCCTTCAACGCCCGCAGTCATGCCGTGCACTCCGTGGCTACCAACCGCCGCGACGCCGAACACCTCGCCGGTGCCCTGCCTGCCGAAGCCGGCTCCGCCGCCGACCCCACGGAATACTTCGGCTGCAATGTCTTCGACGATAAGGCCATGCGCCGCTATCTGCCGAAGAACGTTTACAAATCCCTGCGTACGACCATAGACCTCGGCCGCCGTCTCGATCCGGCCGTGGCCGACGTGGTGGCCAACGCCATGAAGACCTGGGCCATGGAGCGCGGCGCCGACCATTACACCCACGTCTTCTATCCGCTCACCGGCCTCACCGCCGAAAAGCACGACAGCTTCCTCGACCCCGACGGCAAGGGAGGAGCCATAGCCCAGTTCGGCGGCAACGCCCTCGTGCAGGGCGAAGCCGACGGCTCCAGCTTCCCCTCCGGGGGCCTGCGCTCCACCTTCGAGGCCCGCGGCTACACCGCCTGGGACGTGACCAGCCCCGCCTACCTCATGGAAAGCCCGGCCGGCATGGTGCTGTGCATCCCCACCGTCTTCCTCTCGTGGACCGGCATCGCCCTCGACAAGAAGACCCCTATCCTGCGCTCCAATCAGGCTCTGAACCAGCAGGCGGCCCGAGTCCTGCGCCTGTTCGGCGTGGAACCCGCCATGCCCATCGTCTCCAACGGGGGCCTTGAGCAGGAATACTTCCTTATCGACGGCACCTTCGTCTCCGCCCGTCCCGATCTGCTCATCGCAGGCCGCGCCATCTTCGGCGCCCACCCTCCCAAGGGCCAGGAATTCGACGACCAGTACTACGGCGTCATCCCCAGCCGCGTGCTCGCCTTCATGGCCGACGTGCAGCGGCAGCTCTACCGCCTCGGCGTGCCGGTGAAGACCCGCCACAACGAAGTGGCCCCCAGCCAGTACGAGATAGCCCCCACCTACGAGACCGGCAACCTCGCCTGCGACCATAACCAGCTCATCATGACCGTGCTCCGCAAGACGGCCCGCCGCCACGGCATGTCCTGCCTTCTGCACGAAAAGCCCTTCGACTGCATCAACGGTTCCGGCAAGCACCTGAACTATTCCATCGGCAGCCCCGAAGTGGGCAACCTCTTCGCCCCCGGCGACAACCCGCACGAGAACGCCCAGTTCCTCGTCTTCCTGTGCTCGGTCATCCGCGCCCTGCACCGCCATGCGGGCTTCCTGCGCGCCTCGGTGAGCTCCGCTTCCAACGACCGCCGCCTCGGCGGCCACGAAGCCCCGCCCGCCATCATGTCCCTCTTCCTCGGCGACCAGCTCACCGACGTGCTCGAGCAGTTCCGCTCCGGCCACGTCACCGGCTCTGCCGGCAAACGCCTGATGAACGTAGGCGTGGACACTCTGCCCCCCCTGCCTGCCGACCCGGGCGACCGCAACCGCACCAGCCCCTTCGCCTTCGTGGGCAACCGCTTCGAATTCCGCGCCGTGGGCTCCAGCATGTCCGCTTCCGACGCCCTCGTGGTGCTGAACACCATGCTGACCGAATCGCTGGAATTCGCCGCCGACTTCCTCGAAAACTACATGCAGGGCGAAAGCTCCAAGCTGGGCGAAGCCGTGCAGAAGTTCATCGAGAAGGTCATGGAGGAAGACAGCGCCGTCATCTTCAACGGCAACGGCTACTCCGAAGTGTGGCAGCAGGAAGCGGAACGCCGCGGCCTGCCCAACTACCCGGCCACTCCCGACGCCGTCACCGTGTACTCCTCGCCCGAAGTCGTGGAACTCTGCGAGAAGTACCATGTGTTTTCCCGTCAGGAACTCAAGGCCCGTGAAGACATCGGCCTCGAGCAGTACCTCAAGACCGTGCACACCGAAGCCTGCCTCGCCATCCGCATGGCCCGCACCCAGATCTACCCTGCGGCTATCCGCTACCGCCAGGAACTGGCTTCCAGCGCGGCTTCCTGCGCCTCCCTCGGCATCCCGGCCAGCCTCGACACGCTGAAGGAACTGTCCGACATCATCGCCAAGTTCGAGAACGCCCTGCACGTCCTCGAAGGCCGCAATGCCGCTCTGGCCTGGGCTCCCGGTGAAGACGGCCTGCTGGCCAGTGCCCGCGAAGCCCTGACCACCGTTATCCCCGCCATGGAAGAACTGCGCCGCTGGGCCGACAAGCTCGAGACTCGCGTGGCCGACAACCTGTGGCCCCTTCCCAGCTACCTTGAAATGCTTTTCATGAAATAAGAGAGGTCAACGATGCGTATTCTCATCATTGGTTCCGGCGGCCGTGAGCATGCCCTTGCCTGGAAGATCAGCCAGCGCGCCGACGTGGAAGAACTCTACGTCGCTCCCGGCAACGGCGGCACCGCTTCCCTCGCCGTGAACGTGGCCATCAAGGACAGCGACATCGAGGGCCTCGTGGCTTTCGCCAAGGAAAAGGCCATCGACCTCGTGGTCCCCGGCCCTGAACTGCCCCTCACCCTCGGCGTGGTGGACGCCATGCAGGCCGCTGGCATCCCCTGCTTCGGCCCCGTGGGTGCCTGCGCCAGGCTCGAAGGCAGCAAGGCATTCGCCAAGGAAGTGATGCAGGCCGCCGGCGTGCCCACTGCCGCCGCCGGCGTGTTCACCGACCGCGCCTCCGCCGATGCCTTCGTGGCTGAACACGGTGCTCCTCTCGTGGTCAAGGCCGACGGCCTCGCCGCCGGCAAAGGCGTCATCGTGGCTATGACTGACGAAGAAGTGAAGGCTGCCCTCGACCTCATGTTCGACGACAACGCCTTCGGCGATGCCGCCAGCACCGTGCTCATCGAAGAATTCCTCGTAGGCGAGGAAGTCTCCCTGCTCAGCTTCTGCGACGGCACCACCGCCCTGCCCCTGCCTTCCGCTCAGGACCACAAGGCCGTGTTCGACGGCGACAAGGGCCCCAACACCGGCGGCATGGGTGCCTACAGCCCCGCCCCCATACTGCCCGACGCCCAGCTCGACGCCATGGCCGACATCGTGACCCGCCCCATCCTCGCCGAGATGGCACGCCGCGGCACGCCCTTCAAAGGCATCCTGTACGCCGGCCTCATGATGACCGCCGACGGCCCCAAGGTGCTGGAATACAATACTCGCTTCGGCGACCCTGAATGCCAGCCCCTGCTCATGCGCCTGAAGAGCGACCTCGTGGACATCATGCAGGCCTGCATCGCCGGTGAGCTGGACAAGGTCGAGCTCGACATCGACGAACGCTCCACCCTCGGCGTGGTGCTCACCTCCAAGGGCTATCCCGGCTCCTACCCCAAGGGCATGCCCATCTCCGGCATCGAGAAGGCCAACGAGCTCGACGGCGTCTACGTCTTCCAGGCCGGCACCAAGGCTCAGGACGGCCAGATCCTCGCCAACGGCGGCCGCGTGCTCTGCGTCACCGCTCTGGGCAGGGACCTCAAGGAAGCCCAGGCCCACGCCTACGAAGGCATGGACTGCCTCTCCATGGAAAACAGCCAGATCCGCACCGACATCGGCCTCAAGGGCCTGAAGCGTCTCGGTCTGGCATAATGTCAGATGCGGGGCGCTGCCCCGCGCCCCGGCAGGGGGATGCTCCCCCTGCACCCGCATTTCTGAGCGTCGACCAGATCCTCAAGCGGCTCAGGTCGACGCTCAGTCAATGTGAACGCCTCCCTTCTGCTTCGCAGAAAAATTTACCGAACTCTCATATCCTGATGCGGATGCGAACTTAGCGGAACGCTAAGAAGCATCCGGCATCAGAAATATGGGGGTTCGGGGGAGATTATCTCCCCCGAAAAACTCTTCCATCTCCCCAAAGGATCCCGCAATGACTCAGGTCGCTATTTTCATCGGTTCCGCTTCTGACGATCCCATCGTCGGCGCCTGCGCCAAGGTGCTGAAGCAGCTCGGCATTTCCTACCGCTACACCATCACCTCCGCCCACCGCACCCCTGAGCGCACCGCCCAGCTCATGGACGAGCTGGAAGCCGAAGGCGTGCAGGTCTACATCTGCGCCGCCGGCATGGCCGCCCATCTGGCCGGCGCCGTGGCCGCCCGCACCATCAAGCCCGTCATCGGCATCCCTGTTGCCGGCTCTCCCATCGGCGGCCTCGACGCCCTGTATGCCACCGTGCAGATGCCTGCCGGCTTCCCCGTGGCCACCGTTGCCCTGAACGGCGCCAAGAACGCCGCCTGGCTGGCCGCCCAGATCGTGGCCCTCAGCGATGAACGCGTGGCCGGCCTCATCCGCGCCGAACGCGAAGGCTACAAGACGGCTGTGGAGACCTCCGCCGCCGAACTCGAAGAACGCTACGCCTAAACTGTAAGCGACGCGGGCCCCTGCCGCGCCATCGATGCCGCGCCCACGGCGGCTTCTTTTACCATCATCCCATCAGGAGAAATCATGGAAGCCATCAAACAGCTTGCCCGCGAACGCATGAAAGGCAAATGCCGAGTCTGCCCCGTCTGTGACGGCCGCGTCTGTTCCGGCGAAGTCCCCGGCATGGGCGGAGGAGGCTCCGGATCTTCCTTCCGCGCCAATGTCGAAGCCCTCGCCAAAGTGAAGCTGGCCATGCGCTGCCTGCACGATGCCGCCATGCCCGACACCTCCGCCGAAGTGCTCGGCCTCAAGCTGGCCATGCCCGTCATGGCCGCCCCCATCGCCGGCGTGGCCTTCAACCTCGGCGGCCCCGAACAGAACCCGATAGACGAAGCCAGATATGCTGAAATCGTCATGGCGGGCTGCAAGCAGGCCGGCGTCATCGGATGCGGCGGCGACGGCGTTCCTCCCGTCATCATCGGCAGCACTGTTGCAGCCATCCGCAATGCCGAAGGCTGGGGCATCCCCTTCGTCAAGCCCTGGGAAGGCGACGACCTCTGGGCCAAGCTTGAGGAAGCCGTGGCCTCCGGCTGCCCCGTGGTGGGCATCGACGTAGACGCCGCCGGCCTCGTTACCCTGCGCCTCATGGGCCGCCCCGTAGCCCCCACCAGCCCTGCACGGCTTGCCGAGATCGCCAAGTTCCTGCATGAGCGCGGCGTGAAGTTCATGATCAAGGGCGTAATAACCGTGGCCGACGCCAAGATAGCCGCTGAAGCCGGCGTGGATGCCATCGTGGTCTCCAACCACGGCGGCCGCGTGCTCGACGGCACTCCCGGCGGCGCGGACGTGCTCCCCGCCATCGCCGAAGCCGTGGGCGACAAGATAGAAGTGCTCGTTGACGGCGGCATCCGCTCCGGCACGGACGTGCTCAAGTGCCTCGCCCTCGGAGCCAAGGCCGTGCTCATCGGCCGCCCGGTCTCCGTGGCCGCCATCGGCGGCGAAGCCGAAGGCGTGGCCAAGTACTTCGGCATGATCAAGGGACAGCTCACCTCTGCCATGGCCCTCACCGGCTGTGCCACCGTGGCCGACATCAGCAAGGAAATACTTGCGTAAAAAAGATATGCGGGGCCTCGCCCCGCTCTCCGGCAGGGGCACCCCTGCCCCCGCATTTCTGAGCGCCGACCAGCCCCGCAAGCGGCGCAGGTCGGCGCTCAGTCAGCATTTCCCCCGCAAAAAAAGCTCTCTCATGACTATCCTTTTCCTCTATATCCTTTGCGGCGCCGCGGCTGGTTTCCTGTCGGGGCTCATCGGCATTGGCGGAGGTCTGGTAGTCGTGCCGCTCCTGAACATGATATTCCTGCTTCAGAGCGACATCCCCGGCGAGCTCATCATGCATCTGGCCGTGGGCACTTCACTGTCGAGCATACTGTTCACGGCTGTCTCAAGCGCGAGATCGCACGCCAAGCGCGGAGGAGTGCGCTGGGACTATGTCAAAGGTCTCTCTCCAGCCATAGTGCTGGGCACGCTCTGCGCGGCGTGGCTGGCATCACGGATGTCCACAGCGGGCCTGAAAGGATTTTTTGTCGTCTTCCTTCTCTGCGTGGCTACGCAGATGCTCCTCGACTTCTACCCGCATCCGCGCCAGAATATGCCAGGCAAGCCGCTTCTTGCTGGGGCGGGCTTCATCATCGGCGGCGTCTCCAGCCTCGTGGGGCTGGGAGGGGGAAGCATGTCCGTCCCCTTCCTGCGCTGGTGCGGCGTTCCCATGCGGCAGGCCGTAGGCACATCTGCGGCCATCAGCTGGCCCATCGCGGTCTCCGGGACTATCGGCTTCATCATCGGCGGCTGGAACGCCCCGGATCTGCCGGATTGGTCGCTGGGCTATGTCAGCCTGCCCGCCACTCTGGGCATAGCCTGCGCCAGCGTCTTCTTCGCCCCTCTGGGCGTGAAAGTGGCGCACGCTCTGCCCGCAGCAGCACTGCGCCGCTTCTTTGCCGCCTTCCTCTATGTGACGGCAGGCGAAATGCTCTGGAACATCTTCCATTAATTAAGGATGGCCAATGATACTCGGAACCGGCTTCGACATCACCTCCCTGCCGCGCATCAAAGCCCTGCTCGAAAAGCACGGGGAACGCTTCCTCATGCGCATCCTTACGGCAGAAGAGCTGGCCGCCCTTCCCTCTGAGCCCTCTCGCCGCGTGGCTTATGCCGCCGGCCGCTGGGCTTCCAAGGAAGCCGCCGTCAAGGCACTGGGTTCCGGCTTTTCCGCTGGCATAGGCTTTCACGATGTGGAAGCCGTCACCATGGAAGGAGGCCGCCCCGAACTGCGCCTACATGGCCGAGCCAAAGAGCTTGCCGATGAAAAGGGCGTGAAAAAACTGCATGTTTCCATATCTCATGAACGTGACATGGCCGGCGCCATGGTCATACTGGAGGGATGACGCATGTTCGTACCTGTTCCCTCTCCTGAAGAGATGTCCCGCTGGGATGCCGAAGCCATACGCCTCGGCATGGCTGAAGAGGTGCTCATGGAAAGCGCGGCCCGCTGTGCCATGGACAGTCTGCGCCAGCACTGGACTGCAAAGGGCCGCACGCTGACCGGCGTCTCCGTCCTCCTCCTTGCCGGGAGCGGCAACAACGGAGGCGACGCCTTCTGCATGGCTCGCCACCTGCTGGATGCCGGGGCAAGCCCTGTTCTCGTCTGCACCCGTTCCCCGGAAGAATACAAGGGCGCGGCTGCCCACTGGCTCAAGGTCGCCATGGATCTTGGCGTCCCTGTCTTCTCTGCCGATGCATGGGAACAAGACGCCGAAGGCATCCCCGTACGCCCCGACATCGCCGTAGACGGCCTTCTCGGCACGGGCTTCCGAGGCGCACTGAGAGAACGAGAAGCCAGACTTGTGGAAAAATTCAACAGACTTGGCGCGAATTTCGTCCTTGCTGTCGATATCCCCTCCGGCCTCGATTCCCGCTCTGGCCGCCCCTGCCCGGATGCTGTTCGCGCCGATGTGACCGTGAGCTTCCAGGCCGCCAAGCCCGGCCTTCTCGTGCCGGAAGCCGAATCCTTCACCGGCCTGCTGGACGTACGCCCCATAGGAATGCCGCGGCGTGTACAGGAAAAGATGCCGCCCAGCTTCCGCACCTGGCTCCTGCCTTCGCAGCTGCGCGGCGACAGATCCTCGAACTATGCCCCTCGCGCTTTGTCCGCCGGTCCAAGTCCCTCTCCCACAGCCTGGCACGCCCCGGCCCACAAGGGAGAAGCCGGGCGCGTGCTCATCATCGGCGGATGTTCCGACTATGCGGGCGCGCCCTGCCTTGCCGGCCTTGCCGCTCTGCGCACGGGGGCAGGGCTCGTCACCGTGGCAGGCCCTGGTGCTGTGCTGAACGCCGTACGCTTCTCCATGCCAGCCCTCACGACACAGGGCATAGGATTTGAAGATTGGAGCGCAGAAGCCGTTCAGACCATCGCCCCTGCCCTTGCCTCTTCGAAAGCCGCCGTCTTCGGGCCGGGCCTTGGGCGTTCTGAGGGCGCGGCAGACCTTGCCGAAGCCCTGCTCTCCCTGCCCCATCGACCGCCCATGGCACTGGATGCCGACGCCCTCTTCGCTCTGGCCAGCCGCCCGCACCTGCTGGAGAAGCTTCGCCCCTGCGACGTGCTCACTCCGCATCCGGGAGAAGCCGCCACGCTTCTGGGCATTCCCGCCGCCGAAGTTCAGGCCGACCGCTTCGCCGCGCTGGAAAAGCTGGCCGCACTGGCCCCGGCCGTGTGGGTGCTCAAAGGTGCAGGAACACTCATCGCCGCACCGGGCGAGCCCTCCACCATCTCCCCGTGGAACATGCCCCAGCTTGCCGTAGCCGGTTCCGGCGACGTTCTTGCCGGAGCCATAGGAGCATTCCTCGCCCGCGGCCATTCATCCGGCCTTGCCGCCACGCTCGGCGTATGGCTCCATGTTCTGGCCGGTCTCAAACTTTCCGAAACTTTCCCCATGCGAGGCAACGGCCCGCATGACATAGCCGACGCCCTTCCCTCCGTGCTCCCGGCCCTCGGCGAACCCTGCAAGGGGGACTTATGCCTCTTATTCTGAAACATGCCGAAGATACTGTGGAATTCGGCCGCCTGCTGGCTGAAGCCATGATGCCTTCGCCCGTACGTTCGCTCTATCTCTTCGCCGATCTCGGCGGAGGCAAGACCACGCTCACGCGGGGCTTCGTTTCCGCCCTGCCCGGCGGTGAAAATGCCGAAGTGGCCAGCCCCAGCTTCACGCTCTGCAATATCTATCCCACCCGGCCCGAAGTGCTCCATGCCGACCTCTACCGCCTCTCCGAAGGTGCTTCCATGCCCGAAGAAATGGAAGAACTCATGGAAGAAGGGAATGCCCTTCTGGTGCTGGAATGGCCCGAATTCCTCGCCCCCCAGCACTATGCGGAAGAACGCCTCGAGGTCCGGCTCGTGCACGCTGAAAAGCATGAGGTAAATGCAGAGTATGCGCCGCCCCTAAAAACTCTGGACAACGCTGATAATTCATGCAAAAGTTTTCGGCTAGCGGAACTCGAAGCCCACGGCAGTGCGGCAGAGGCTCTCCTCGGCCAGCTCATGCCCCGGCTTGAGCAGCGTTTTTTGCCTGAACAGCTTTGAACTGTTCCATATTCTCTTCTTTAAGGGATATTGCATATGCGTATTCTTGTTCAGAAATTCGGCGGATCGTCCGTAGCCGACCTTGAGTGCATGAAGAAAGTGCGTTCCAAGGTGCTCGCCGCACACGAGGAAGGCTATAAGGTCGTCGTTGTCCTCTCTGCCCGTGCCGGCCAGACCAACGCCCTGCTGGAAAGAGCCTATCACTGGTCGGACGAGCCCGACCTCGCGGAACTCGACGTTCTGCTCACCACCGGCGAACAGGAGTCTATTGCCCTGTTCTCCATGCTCCTCCAGGACGCCGGCGTGAAAGCCCGCTCCATTCTGGGCTTCCAGATACCCATCATCACCGATGACGCCTTCGGTTCCGCCCGCATCGACTCCATCGACGCTACCCGCCTGCGCGAGCTCTTCGAAACGTACGACGTGCTCGTCATGGCCGGTTTCCAGGGCCGCACTCCCGACATGCGTCTCACCACCCTCGGCCGCGGCGGCTCCGACACTTCCGCCGTCGCTATCGCCGCCGCCCTCGGCGACGAGACCCGCTGCGATATCTACACCGACGTGGACGGCGTCTATACCACCGACCCGCGCATGTGCAAGGCCGCCCATAAGCTGGACCGCATCTGCTACGACGAGATGCTGGAACTTGCCTCCATGGGCGCCAAGGTGCTTCAGATCCGTTCTGTGGAAATCGCTGAAAAATACAATGTTCCCGTCCGCGTG
>JAFQPD010000080.1 GCA_017411945.1 Mailhella sp. | reverse complement strand
TTCGGGGAACACCTTGTAGAACATGATCCAAGCCATGAGGAGGGTCAGGCCAAGGTTGAAGGTCTGGCCGCAGACGTACAGCACGAGGGGCTTGCCGCCCTTGAAGTAGTGGGCCAGTTCGCGGAAGTTGGTAGCAAGACCGATAGCCACGAAGGAGAGGGTGAAGAAGTGGCCGCGGAGGGGCTTGGTGACGGAGAGCACACCCTTGTTGATGAGGGCGTAGTCAAGGTCGGCGCCGATGTTACCAGCGATGGTGGAGAGCAGGATGGAGGCAGCGGCGAAGCCGAGCACGAACTTGGGGAAACGGTTCCAGATTTCCATGGCGCCAACGGTGCGGCCGTCGTCGTTCTTTTCAACCTTGGTAGCAAAGTAGATAGCGACGCAGAAGGCGGACACGCCGATGAGGACGTTCTGGATCATCTTGACGGTAGCGGCAACCTGGAGAGCCTTGGGGCCGAGGAAGGCGCCAGCGGCGGCCACGGAGCCGGTGGAGTCAACGGTACCGCCGATCCAGGCGCCACCGAGCACTTCGGGAAGACCGATCATCTTGATGAAGGCGGGCATGGCGACCATCATGATGGCGGTGAACACCATGGAGAGACCGACGGACAGGGTCAGTTCTTCCTTCTTAGCGCGGCAGGCGGCGGCCACAGCGATAGCGGCGGAGGTACCGCACACGGACATGTCGGCAGAGATGGTGATGTTCAGGGTCTTGGAGGGCATCTTCAGGACCTTCTGGCCGAAGATGTAGGTGCCGCAGAGAACGATGGGGGTAACCACCCAGGCCACGAAGATGCCGGGGATACCAATGGCGAGGATCTTGTTGAAGAGAACTTCAGCGCCGAGGAGCACGAGGCCGGCCTTGATGTAGTATTCGACCTGCACGGCGGGCTTGATCCACTTGGGGGTGCCGATGGTGTTGGCAATGACCATACCGGTCACGATAGCCATGATTTCGCCGTTCACGCCGTACTGAGCAGTGGGCTTGTAGCCGCCGAGCACGTTGGCGAGGCAGGACAGAACGAACACGGCGAGGAAGCCGATGAAGTAGCTCACAAAGTTGTGGCCCATGACGACCATGCCGAGGCCGGTGATCACACCGAGGCCGAGGCCGAGCACGACGAGGCCGGGAATCTTGTTGGAATCCTTGCCGACGGCCTTCTTGGCCTTGTCAGCATCCTTCACGTCCTTCTGCCAGGCCTTGATAGCGGTTTCGGCGGCCTTGTTCAGATCGGCGTTCTGGTAGTTGGCGGCAGCGGCGGCGTCCTGAGCGACCTTAGCGGCGGCCTTGGAAGCCTTAGCCTTTTCAGCGGCGGCCTTGGCGGCGGGTTCCTTGTCAGCCTTCTTGTGGCTGATGAAGGACTTCATGGGGTTGCCGTCCCACTTGCCGGGCTTGCCAAGATAGCTGATGATGGTCTTGGCGGCGGGCAGCTTGGCGCCGGTGATACCCTTCTTGGCGGCCTGAGCGTCGATGAGCTCGATGGTCTTGAAAGGCTTAGCCTTTTCGGCGGCAATGATAGCGTTCTGCTTTTCGATCTTAGCAGCGATTTCGTCGCGGCCGTTCATCATGATGAGGCCGGTGACGATGATGATGAAGAAACCGATCCAAATAGCCCAGTAGTCTTCCTTGAGCCAAAGGTCCGACCATTTCGCACGGCCGTCATCAACAACGATGTTGGAATCAGTAGCCATATTGAGTCCCCTGCTTAAAAAGTTGTAAAATTGACTCTCCTCAAGTCTTGTCCAATCAATAACAAACTCAGGCTCTATTGGCAAGAGCCGCCCACCCGGCAACGCCAAACGTCCTTCCGGAGCCTCTCCGTGAACAGGCACGGACCGGAAAGATTGTGCGTTTTCGGGCAGATTTGAGCGCATCAGCAGGTCAAGGCCCGGAGGTATTCCGAAACAGATAACCGTGCATATGCAAAAATACGCACGAAGGTCTGTTTTATGTAATTAAAATTTGCCGAACTGGCAAGTGCAAGCTCAGGCCTTCTGGGCGGCTTCCTTCAGCTCCTTCCAGTATTCGTCGGAAACATCGTAGCCGAATTCATAGGCTTTCTCTGCGTATTCCTTGGCTTTCTGCACATCGCCAAGCTCAAACATGGCGAGGGAAAGATTGTTCCAGGCAGGGCCGAAGGCGGGCTGTTCCTTGAGGACCATGCGGCTCATCTCGGCGCTCTTTTCGTATTCGCCCTTCATGTAGAGGGCGGAAGCGAAGGTGGCGCGGGCCTGCACATAGCGGGGATCCCAGGTAAGGGCTTTGTGAAGAGCGGTGATAGCTTCGTCGACTTCGCCGCGCTGCAGATGCACGAAGCCCATGTTGGCCCACGGTATGGGGTACTTGGCGCGAAGCTGAGAAGCTTCCTTGTTATACTGGTAACATCCGTCGAGATCGCCGCGACGCAGGCAGAGGCCACCGAGCTGGACATAGGCTTCAGCCATGTGGGCAGACTGGCGGATGGACTCGAGGAAGCAGTTCTCAGCTTCATCATAGTCGCCAAGAGAAAGCATGGCTACGCCGAGATTGTAATGATGGATGGCGCACTTGGGGTCCTGGGCGATCTCAGCCTGCAGGTCCGCGATATACTCGTTGATGTCGTCGTAACGCTGTTTCATAGGATGTACCCTTCTTTCTTTAGCAGTTCATGGTACCAGGCGGCGAATTCGTAAGTGCCGAGAAATTTGTCCTGCTTATTGACGATGCCGGAAGCGGCCTGCATGGCCCCCTGGAGGAAAGCCTCGCTCGGGTCTTCAGCTCCGAGCCGCTTGGCTTCCTTCTTCTTATGGGCAACGAACTCCTGCACGAGCTGCTGGGTGGTGCGCTTCGTTATATCGGTACGGATATCGTTGGGCTCGTTGGGCTCGGGGAACGGGTCCCAGTTCTCGTAGCCAATGCGGTCGATGAACTTCCGGCGGCGCGGCGAGATCTTCTCATACAGGTCGCGCTTGAGCTTCTCTTCGTCGGCAGTGAGCTGGCGCGGCTTCTGCGTACGCAGGATGGATGCTATGGACATGGCTACTCCTTGGGAGCAGGGCCAACGCCGAGGTAGGCATCGTCATACTTGGTGACGAGGGCCATGGACACAGGGACATACACGCGATGAAGCTCGCGGAAGCGGGAACCCACAGCGGCACCGATGCGGCGGCTCATGTCGGCAAGGCGGTCCTGGATGCGGTCGAGAGCCACAGTGGGGTAAGAACCGCCCTGCTTGAAGCCGCACTGGCCGCAGACGTGGGCCTTGCCATGGATGGAGGTCGGCACACCGTAGAGACGGCAGGTGATGGGGCGATGCTCGTAGAGCAGGCAGGTCTGGTCGAGGCCGAGCAGAGGGCAGCGCACGCGTTCCTTGGCGGCTTCGACCATGATCTCTTCATCGGTCATGCCGCTCTTGGCCTGCTTGAAATAATGGTGCTTCAGACGGGTGAGCTGGCGGTCGGCGTCGCTGGCGGCCTGAAGTACGGCGGAACGGCGGATGCCGAAGCCGAATTCCTTGTTGAAGGCGCGGTTCAGATACATGGCCTCCACAAGGGAAAGGTCGAAGGAAGCATGGCAGCAGCTGCTGCAGCCGGTGGAGCAGGCCACTTCTTCGGGGAACTGTTCCTTCACACGGTTGAAAAGCTGTTCCGTCTGTGCGGCAAGCTGCTCATATTCCTGAAAAATAGCGTCCAATTCCGAGCTCATTATCACATATCCCGTAGAAAGAGTTACAAAAACCGCCGGATGAGCATGCCCATCCGGCGGCAAACGGCTCAAAGCTGGCCGTGCCCTTGCGGGCGGCGGTCCGCTCAGCGCGGGCGGACG
>JAFQPD010000079.1 GCA_017411945.1 Mailhella sp. | reverse complement strand
GGGAGTGTAGCCCCAGGGTTCGTACCAGGAGGGGAACACGCCGAGGTCGCCGCTGGAAAGCACGTCGAAGTACGGCATGTTGAAGAAGCCGTCCTTGCCGTCGAGCATGGCGGGCACGAAGAGCACCTGCACGGGGTCGTCCTCGGTGTTGTTCAGGCCGAGGCGGCGGCAGGTGTTCAGGATGGGGTCGTGCTCAGCGCCGTAGAGCTTGTGGCTGGTGAGGAAGCCGTACTCGGGATGAGCGGCATCAGCATGCACGGAGGCGTCGCCGTTCACGGCGTTGGCGTCGGGGCCGGTGTGGCCGCCCATCATGAGCATGAGGGCCAGCACCTTCTTGCCGGTGCCCTTGAGGGTCTCCTTGGCCCTGGCGAGAGCGTCGATGAAGAGGTCCACGCCCTTGTTGTGATGCTCGTAGCGGCCGGAGCATATGAGGACGCGGGTGTCTTCGGGCAGTTCGCGGCGCAGGAGCTTGTTCACAGGGGCGAGCATGGAGGCGCGGTTCTTCCTGGCCAGTTCGCGCTCCTTGCTGTAGTCGAGAATGGCGGTGAGGTCGAGGCCGTTGGTGGTGACCACGTCGGGCTGGCGGCCGAGGAAGTAGCGGGCTTCTTCAGCGGTGATGCCGCTCACAGTGGTGAAGATATCGGCTTCGCGGGCGCTCACGGTCTCCATGGAGCACTTGGCCACCACGTTGAAGCGGGAAGCTTCCTGGGAGGGAGAGATCTCGGCCATGCGGGCATAGATGTCGATGCCGTTGCCGCAGAGGGAGCGGCCGAGCACGGTGGCGTGAGTGGTGAACACGGTGCCGATGAAGGGGGCGAGCGTCTTCAGGGCGAGGATGCCGGCGCCGCACATCCATTCATGGAAGTGGGCTATGCCGTGGATCTTTTCGCGGGCGGACAGAACCTGATGGATGGTGGCGATGACTTCGCCGCAGGTGTAGCTGAAGGACACGGGCTCGATGTAGTCCCAGCTGCCGGAAAGGGAGTCGACGCCGAAGCGTTCCCAGAGCTGACGCAGGAGCTGGTTGGAGTCGTGGCGGCCGTTGAAATCCACGAGGATGACACGGGGGCGGCCGGGGATCTCCCAGCGGCCGAAACGGCAGCGCAGGTCCTTGTCCCTGAGGGCGTAGCGGATGGCATCCCAGCAGGGCTCGTCCGTTTCGGTGAACTCGGTGTTGTGCTTGGTGTCGGGGCCGATGAGGAAGTATTCGCCGTCGAAGGCGCGTATGGCCTGCTGCGCCTTGCTGGCGACGACTTCATAGATGCCGCCGACCTTGTTGCACACTTCCCAGCTCACCTCGAAAAGGTGGGTACGAGGAGTTTGGTTCATTGGGTCTCCAAAGGTGATTTGAAGAACACGACGCCCCGCTCCCCCCTTTTTTTGAGGAGGGAGCGGGGTCTGTCGATGGTCTTATGCTTATTTTTACTGGCCGACCTTCGCGAGCAGGCGAATGCGGAAGTCTGCCAGAACGTTCATGAAGTTGACGTACGCGTCCGCAGGGGCCTTGTACGGGGAGAAGTACTTGTGCACGTTGCCGTCTGCTGCGGACTTGGTGCACATGTAATAGAAGTGGTCGGAGCACTGCAGTCTCTGCCAGTCTTCCAGAAGTTCAGAGTCGTCCACTCGCGCGGCAAGGAACTGGCACTCGTAGAGGGCGCGGAAGGCGTCCTTCTGCATGTCGTTGCGTATCCAGGCGGAAATGTCGCGCTCGGCGTCGGCCCACGAAGTATAGTAAGGCACGTCTATCCAGCCGCGGGCGGGATAGCGGTCGGCGGCTTCCGAGACAGTGAGGAAGTCGAAATCAGGGTCGGCCAGCACGAAGTCGGGCAGGGCCCGCATGAAGTCGAAGATGCCGGTGTCGGCCCACTGATGTTCGCCGAAGGTCTCGTAGTCCATGAAGAGGTTGATGACGTCGCTGCCGCCCTTCATTCCCTTCAGCCAGCCGGCGAAGGTTTCGGCCATGAGGGGGTAGTGCTCCCACGAATGGTCGGAGAAGCGGAAAGCGATGTCGTCGGAGAGCTTGTGGTTCTTCATCATCAGCTTGATGCGGCCGCATCCCTCGGGGTGGTACACGAAGTCGGGCGTGCGCCAGTCGAGGATGCTGTCCACGCCTTCGGCGAGGACGACGTCGTAGCCCATGTCTTCGGCGATGCGGGCGATGCTGTTGCTGTAGACGAGCTCGGTATTGCGGAAGGCGCGCGGCTTCTGGCCGAACAGCTCTTCCATGCGCTTGCGGTGGCGGGCCACCTGGGCGCGGAATTCGTCTTCAGAGAAGATGAAGGAAAGGCTGTGGTTGTCCGTTTCGTCAAGGAATTCCACACAGCCGGTATCCGCCAGCTTCTTGAAGCTTTCCAGAACTTCGGGGGCGTATTCGAGGCACTGCTCGATGAACGAACCGGTCATGGAGAAGGAGATGCGGAAGCGGCCCTGATGACGCTTGATGAGTTCAAGCATGAGGGCGTTCATGGGCAGGTAGCACTTGGCGGCCACCTTCTGCATCACAGCGCGGTTTTTTTCCACATCTTCATAGTCGTTGTCAACGCCGATGTCGAAGAAGCGGAATTCGCGCAGCCGGTAGGGCTGATGCACCTGAAAGTAAAAACATACGGAAGGCATGGCTCACACCTCGCTTAGGCGTTGGGGCAGACGTGGGAGTAGGCCTGGAGTATGCCCTCGGCGGCGCGGCCCCAGGTGAGGAGCTGGAGGTCGGCCTGGCACTGGCGCAGGCTTTCCTGGGCCATGACGGGGTAGTTCAGGCAGTCCATGATGCGGTCGGCCATGCGGCGCACGTCCCAGTAGTCCACGGTGAGGGCGGCGGGGAGCACTTCGGCGCAGCCCGACTGCTTGGAGATGAGGATGGGCGCGCCGCACTGCAGGGCTTCCAGAGGGGCGATGCCGAAGGGTTCGGACACGCTGGGCATGACGAAAAGATCGGCCATGGAGTACATGCGGTACACTTCGTTCTTGCCGCGCATGAAGCCGGGGAAGTGGAACTGGCTGCCCATGCGCAGTTCGGCCACGCGCTTCATCATGCGGGGGAGCAGGTCGCCGCTGCCGGCCATGATGAAACGGGTGTTGGGCATTTCGTTGAGCACGAGGCGGGCGGCCTCGACGAAATATTCCGGGCCCTTCTGGAAGGTGATGCGGGCCATGAACAGCACGCGCTTCTCGTTCTTGATGGCTTCGGGGATCTCGAAGGTGGGGATGTCTTCGTTCAGGAAGGCGCCGTTGTAGACCACGGAGACCTTGTGTTCCGGCACGCCGTAGCGTTCCACGGCGATGCGCTTGGTGCGTTCGGAAACGGCGATGACATGGTCGGCGGCGTGGAGGCCGTCGCGTTCGATGCCGTAGATGACGTCCCAGCCGTTGTCGCCGCAGCGGTCGAATTCGGTGGCGTGCAGGTGGGCCACGAAGGGCAGGCCGGAAAGGCGGCTGGCTATGGTGGCGGCGGGGTAGGTCATCCAGTCGTGGGCGTGGATGACGTCGGCCTTCTTTTTGGCGTTCTCTTCGAGCACCACAGCGGCGGCGGCAGTGGAGAAGCGGTACACTTCATCCATGAGGTCGTCCTTGTAGCCGCCGTGGAAATGGCTGATCTCGGCGATGTCGTCGCCGTTGAAGGCGTTGGCGTCCACGCTCTGGGAGTAGTCGTAGCCGTAGGGGTGCAGGCGGGCGTTCACCGGGCGCATGAGCAGTTCGGTGAACTCGTCGTGCTTCTTCTGCTGGCGCACCTGTTCCACGGCCTTCTTGAGCGCGTGGGAGATGGGCACGCCGGAAGCGGAGCGCAGTTTGGCTTCAGACTGGCTCTTTCCATCGTCCTTCATGCTGGGCAGGATGAAGGTGAGGTCGACGCCCTTTTCCGTGAGGCCCTGAGTGATACCGAGGCAGGCAGTGCCAAGACCGCCGCTGATATGAGGCGGGAATTCCCATCCAAGCATCAGAACACGCATATTTTCTCCCCCGTTGTTTCGGGTCCATGAAATTCTGGAAAAAGAGACAGAGGAACGCTTTTACAGCGTTTCCAGCCAGTTGTTCCATTCTCCCGGGTTGGATTTTTTAATAAGGAGCAGAAGGCGGAGTGCTTCGGCGCAGCTCCATGCCTGAGCTATGCAGCCGCCAGGAACATGGGGCTGGTTGCCATCGAGGATTTCGGAAACGCTGCCCAGGCCAGCCTCTTCGAGGTGGCTGGTGAACAGCGGCGTGAGCGTGCCGAGAACGTCGCGCACGGCTTTGGGGCTGCGGGCGGTCTTGACGACGGCGTCCACATAGGCACCCACGGGCCAGGGCCAGACCGTGCCCTGGTGATAAGCATGGTCGCGCACAGCCTGAGAACCCTGACAGGCTCCCTTATAGGCTGGGTCGGAAGGAGCGAGAGTGCGCAGGCCGTAAGGCGTGAGCAGGTTCTCGCGTACGCATTTCGTCACAGCGGCCTGCATCTTCTGGGAAAGCGGAGAGCAGGGCACGGCGACGGCGAAGATCTGGTTGGGGCGGATGCAGAGGTCGGGCTCGGAATCGGGGCGCCAGGTGTCGTGCAGGCCGCCGCCCATGACGCCCTTCAGTTCGTCGGTCGGGCAGAACACGCGCACGAAGGCCTTCTTCAGGCGGGGCAGGAGCGCGGTCTCGGCAGGGGCGGCTTCGCCGAACTCTGCAGCCAGCTCCTTGGCAAAGGTGAGGGCGTCGAACCACAGGGCGTTGAGTTCTACGGCGCAGCCGTGGCGCGGAGTGACGGGCTTGCCGTTTATGGAGGCGTCCATCCAGGTGAGCTGGGTCTTTTCGCTGCCCACATGCAGGAGGCCGTCTTCGTCGGCGAAAACGAGCATGCCGCCCTCTTCGTCGGGCATGGTGCCGCTGGCGAAATGGCGGATGATGTCTTTCACCACGGGCCAGCAGACGCGCTTGATGAAGGGCATCTCCTTGGGGCAGGCGAGGGCGAAGCGATGCACGGCCAGCAGGAACCACAGGGAGGCGTCGGCGGAATTGTAGGCCACGCCGCCGAAGTTGCCCGCGCCGAGGAGGTTGGGCACGAGGCCGTTCTTCACCGTTCCGGCAATGGAGCGCAGGATGGCCTTGCCTTCCTTCACGCGGCCGGATTCGAAGGTCAGGCCGGGCAGGGCGATGAGGGTGTCGCGCCCCCACGGGCCGAACCAGTGATAGCCGGCAGGCACGATGGACTGGCCTGCGGTGCTCACGAGGAAGCGGTCGCATTCGCGGCGCAGGTGTTCGAGCAGGGCTTCCTTGAACACGGGCTTGGGCGCAGTTCCGAAATGGCGTTCCCAGATGGTCTCGGGAGCTTCGGAAAGGGCTTCGGTGCCGGCGGAGAGCCATACGGGATGGTCCGCGCTCAGGCTGGCGGTGAACGCGCCGGGCATGAGAAGGTCCTCTTCGCAGTCGTAGCCGCGCTCGGCTTCCACGGGGTACTGCACCTTGAAGTACCAGTCGGGGGCGGCTTCGAAGGAGGCGTATTCCAGGCCGGAGGCGGACATCTGCATGACGAGGGCCGGGATCTCCTCTTCAGGCTGGAAGGAGAAGCCCGTGCAGGGGGCGGTGCTCAGGCTGAGCGGGCGAACGGATGCGGAGCGGGCCGGAGCGGCAGGGTAAAGATGGTTGATGTTGCGGCCGTTCACCAGCGGGCGCACGGTGAGGGGCAGGCTTCCGAGAGCGCGCGCGGCGGGAGTGTCGGCCAGCATGTAGCGCACGATGAGGCGGCAGGATGCGCGGTCGAGCACGACGGTGCGGGTGAGGAGGACTTCGTCATCGCCTTCGCCGCCGAGAGAGAAGGTGAAGGTCACGCTGTCGTGGCTGGAGGCGGTCTCCTTGAGGAAGCGGAAGCCTTCGGGCCAGACGACGCCGGGGTGGATGCGGCTGGAGAGGGGGATGTCGCGGCCTTTGAAGGAAACGGAGTCTTCCAGAGTGGAAAGGAGCATGTAGCGTCCGGCGGGCGTTTGCGCGGCGAGCAGGCCGTGGTAGCGGCGGGTGTTGCAGCCGGCGACCGAGCCTGAGGCGTAGTCGCCCAGGCCGTTGGTGAGGAGCCATTCGCGGTTCAGGCTGCTGCTGAGTTCGGAAACGCTGGGACGGATACGAAATTCCATAAACTGTTCTGGGACCTTTGGGCCTGCCCGTCAGGAAAGGGTTGGGGCGCACGGGTTTTCTGCGCAGTGTGCCGAAATGGCGGATTTTCGTTTCCGAAAATCAGGCGAAAGCATCGAAAATAGGGTTTTCGAAAACGAAAGACCCTTGCAAGGGCAAATTGTATCCTTTTTGCTTCGCTATGGCAATCTTGAAAGTTGTGTGTTATTCGGCTGGATGTGAACAGGAGGCATCCATGATCATGCTCGCAGCCGATATCGGCGGCACGAACAGCCGTTTTTCCATGTTTTCCGTTGAGGGGCGGAAGCCTGTCTATAAATGCGGAGTCGTCATTTCTTCGAAGCAGGAAGAATTTTCGCATTTGCTGAACAAGCTTTTCACTTGCTGGCCTGTGGAATGGACGGAGCTGGCGCGGGCTTCCCGCGTGGTTTTCGCCGCCGCCGGGCCTGTGCGGGAAGGGCGCATCGAAATGACCAACGCCGACTTCGCCGTGGACGAGGAACAGATACGGAATTTCTTCCCCGATGCTGACGTGCGCCTCATGAACGACTTCGAGGCGCAGGCCTGGGCCTGCCTTTCCCCTGTCCTCGAAACGGCCGAGCGCATGCTGCCGGGGAGTGGCGCAGATGCCCCCGTATTCACCGGCGCGTCGCCCGTGGCCGTGGTGGGCGCGGGCACGGGGCTTGGCGCGGCGTGGCTCATGCCGGGCGAAAGGCCGCGCGTACTGCCTTCCGAGGCCGGGCACATGTCCTTCCCCTTCGATATCCGCGATGAGGAAGAGTGCGCCTTTGCGGCCTTCCTTGCGGGGGAAAGCCCCATGCTGCCCACGGCTGGCCATGTGCTTTCCGGTTCTGGCCTGGCGAAGCTGCATGAGTTCTTCACGGGCAAGGTCGAAGACCCCGCGCATTTCACGGCGTCCATGGCGTTCCCCGCAAGCGACACCTGCCGCCTGTTCGCGCGCTTCTACGGCCGTTTCTGCCGCATGGCCGCGCTTTCGCTCCTGCCGCAGGCCGTGGTCATAGCTGGAGGCGTGGCAGAGAAGACACCCTGCCTCGTGCGGCACGAGGAGTTCTCCCGCGAGTTCGTTCGGGCGGCCGGAGCGCATGGAGAATTCCTGAGCCGCGTGCCCGTGTGGCTGAACCGCCACCCGCAGAGCGGGCTCTGGGGCGCGGCCGAAGCTGGAGCCATGCTCGCTCACGCGGGCGAGGAACATTGATTTTCCCGTATCCATCCTGCTGGAGTACCTAGAAGCTTGAGGCCGTCATGAAACTGCGTTCCCGCTTCGTCTACTATCTCGCCCTCTCGGTGGCCGTGGTCATCTGGGGCTCGTCGTTCGCCGCGCTCAAGATCGCGCTCTCGGAGTTCTCCCCGGTGCAGGTGCTGGCCGGGCGCATGCTCACCTCGACCCTGCTCTGCCTGCCCGTAGCGCGTTCGCTGTGGCATATCCTGCGCGAGGACAGGAAGACCCTGCGCATACTGCTTTTCGCCGTCCTGTGCGAGCCGTGCGTCTATTTTATTTTCGAAGGCTACGCCCTGCGTTACACCACGGCCTCGCAGGCCGGGCTGGTGATGTCTGTGCTTCCGGCGGCGGTGGCTCTGGGCGCGTGGCTGTTCCTGCGCGAACGCCTGCCCCTTGCCACATGGCTGGGCTTCGCCGTCTCCTTCGCTGGCGTGCTGGCGCTGAGCCTTGGGGCGCAGGCTTCGGAGAGCGCGCCGAACCCGCTTCTCGGCAATTTCCTTGAGCTCATGGCCATACTCTGCGGCTCGGCCTATGTGGTGAGCGCGAAATACCTGAGCCGCCGCCTGAACGCGGTGCAGCTCACGGCGGCCATGTCCTATGCGGGCGCGCTGTTCTTCTCTGCGCTCTGCCTTTTCCCGCAGACGCTCGAACCCGTGACGCTGGAAGTGGCCCTGCCCTCGTGGATGCCTCTGGCCTGCATCATCTACCTTGGCGCGGCGGTGATGTTCCTTGGCTACGGCCTGTACAATTTCGCGCTCACGGGCATGCCTGCCGGGCAGGCCACGGCCTTCATGAACCTCGTTCCTGTGTGCTCCCTGCTTTTGGGAGTGCTGTTCCTGCAGGAGCACATGACGCTGATGCAGTACGGCGCGGCGGCTTTGGTCGTAGGCGGCGTGGCCCTTTCGCAGATGCCCGGACGCCGGAAGAAAGGAGATAGCTATGGCCAGTGAGACTGAAGCCCTCATCCTTGAACTGGCGGAAGTGCTGAAGGCGCGCGGTTTTCTGTGCGCCACGGCGGAATCCTGCACGGGCGGGCTCATCGGAGCGGCGCTGACCTCGGTTTCCGGCTCGTCGGAGTGGTATGCGGGCGGCGTGATATCC
This sequence comes from Mailhella sp., assembly GCA_017411945.1. Taxonomy (GTDB): domain Bacteria; phylum Desulfobacterota; class Desulfovibrionia; order Desulfovibrionales; family Desulfovibrionaceae; genus Mailhella. Next base: position 9,936 of record JAFQPD010000079.1, on the reverse strand, counting down.
TATGCCAACAGCGTGAAGGTGGGGCTTCTCGGCGTGAGCGAAGAAGACCTTGAGGCGCAGGGCGCGGTGAGCGAGCCTGTGGTGCGGAGCATGGCCTTGGGCGCGTGCCGGGCCGCAGGAGCGGACATGGCCTGCGCTGTGAGCGGCGTTGCCGGCCCGGGCGGAGGCACGCCGGAGAAGCCCGTGGGCACGGTGTGGATAGGCTGGAGCCTGCACGGCGAGACCCGCGCCCGGAAGTTCCGCTTCAGCGGCGACCGAGATTCCGTGCGAGCCCAGACGGTCACCGAGGCCGTGCGCGGCATGCTGGAGTGGGGGAAGGAAAGATAAATAAAATAAGGAAGCCCTCCGCGACGTTGATAAGTTGCGGAGGGCTTTTTTTCGTTAAATTTTCTGGAAGAATTCTTCGTCTATTTCGTAGGTTTTGACCTCACGGACGCCGATGCCGAATTCTGCGATTTTGTTGATGAATTCTTCGCCGTCAATCAGGTCGATTTGCTGTTTTCCGGGGCTGGAAGCCTCTTCTTTTGCCTGTTTGGTAAAAGTGCCAGTCGTGATGAGGATTCCTTTTTCAATGTTGGTCGTGAGTGAGCCTCGGAAGTCGCGGATTTCGCTTGCGCCGACAGAGCCGCTATATCGTTTGCACTGGAAGGCAACGTTGAAGCTGAAGATGCCGTTGATTTTCAGTTTGCCAGTGCCGTCTATCCCGCCGTCTCCAGATTTTTTCGTCACCTCGACCTGAACGAATCCGCACTCTCTGAGAAGTCGCTGGGTGAGGCGTTCAAAGCCGTATGGGTTCATATTGTGAAGAAGTTCGGATAGCTTTGCTTGCCACGATTTGACCTCGTCGGGACTCTCAGTTTCTATTTCAGGTTCAGAAAGATGCGATGTTTTTTCTTTTTGTGTGGTGGTGCAAAGGTTTTTGAGTAGTTCAGCAGAGTTATCTTTTTGTCTGATGGCTGCAAGTTCTTCTTTTGAAAAGGTATCTTTGTAGGAATATTCAGGTGTTATTGACCAGACGGAGCGAGCACTATTTTCAATAACTTCGGCTTTTTTTAGGTAAGTTCTAGCCCAAGCCAAGCGATACTGTAGCTCTGTCATAGTGGTACTCCCTAAATGGGGGTAGTCCACTACAGAGTCAGAAAGATTCATCTGCTCGATGACCTTATCGAGAATTTCGTTGTTTCCACCTGAGCCTCCTAGAGCTTTCAATGCTAAAAAGGTGGGAATAATGAGCTGATGAAACTGAGGAATATTAGGTGTAGACTTGGCGGCCATAGGTGTACTCCCATATTATTTGGAATAATTTACCATTGGCCTATATCAAAAGCTAGATCTCGGAGCTGTTTGAAGTGGCTAGTTATCCTTACTTCCTCCGTTTCTCCTCACACTCTTCCATGAATATCTGCCATACGGTGATGAACAGCACGGCGAGCATGGGGCCGGTGACGAAGCCGTCCATGCCGAACATGGTGAAGCCGCCAAGGGTGGAAAGAAGGACGAGGAAGTCGGGGAGCTTGGTGTCGCGCCCCACGAGAACGGGCCGCAGGACATTGTCCGCAAGGCCGATGACGCACGCCCCGTAGGCGATGAGAAGGCCGCCCTGCCAGTAGTGCCCCGTGGCCAGCAGGTACAGCGCCGTGGGCATCCACACCAGCGCCGCGCCTACCACAGGGATGAGCGAGAGCAGGGTCATCACCACGCCCCACACCAGTGCGGCGCGTATGTCGAGCAGCCAGAATATCAGGCCGCCCAGCGTGCCCTGCGCTATGGCAACGAGCAGGCTTCCCTTAACCGTGGCGCGGGTGACCGCCGCGAACTTCCCGAACAGCAGTTCTTCCCGGTGGTCGCCGAAGGGCAGGGCGCGGATGAGAAGGGCTCGGAGCTTTTTCCCGTCGCGCACGAAGAAGAAGGAAATGTAGAGCACCAGAGCAAGGTTGGTGAGGAAATGAGCCGCTCCGCCCGTGAAGGTGACGGCGTTCTTCGCAAGGAAGCCGCCAGCCTTGAGTGCGATGCCGGACACCCACGATTTCAGCTGGGCCGCGCTGTAGCCGTATTTTTCCAGCCATTCCACGGCGGCGGGGAAGGCCGCGCTGAGCTTGTCCACGGCTTCCGCCATGGAAGAGCTTCCGGCGGCTATCCTTTCGTACAGGGCCACGCCTTCCACCGCACAGGAATAGAGCACCCATGCCAGCGGCAGTATGATGGTGAAAAGGCTGGCCAGCACGGTGAGAAGCGCGGAAATGTTGCCGCCAAGGCCGAAGCCTTCGCGCAGGGCGCGGTTCAGCGGAGAGAACAGCACGCCGATGACCACGGCCCAGAGGATGACGTCGAAAAAGGGCAGGAGAAGCCAGCCGAAAAGGCAGGAGGCTCCGGCAAGGAGAAGCAGGAAGGCGCGGGATTCGAAAAGGCGCATATCGTGTGACATCGTACCTCCAGCTCAGGGCGTTCTGCCGTTCAGCTCCGGTTCAGTTTTTCTTCAAGGTCGGGCTCAAGCTCCACGCGGAACGAGCCTTCGCTCCTGTCTATGCGCACCGTGCCGGGCGCGGCCTTCTTCATGGGGTGGATGAACTTGGCCAGCGAGTACTGGATGTCTGCATGGCTCTGGTCTTTCTGCCAGCTCTTGAGTGCGGCAAGGATGCCAGCCTCGTGCAGGGTGCGCTGGGGAACTTCCTGATTGGCATGGTCGCGCCGGATGATGACGTGCGCGCTCGGGCCGTCGGCCGTGTGCATCCAGTAGTCGTGCGGGGCGGCCAGCTTGAGGGCTATGCCGTTGCCCTTGGTGTCGCGCCCGCGCAGGATGAGGAAGCCTTCGGAACTTCGGAAGGCCTGCACCTGCTTGGGCAGGTCGGCGGGCAGGGGGCGGCCCTTCCTGTCTTCAGGAATCCTGCCTTCGCGCGGGTCGGGGCCTGCGCCCACGCCGGTCTTGGCGGCCTGCCCGCGCAGAGCTGCGGCTTCGGCCTGCTCCTTTTCTTCGCGCACGGCGGCGCGGCGGGCTTCGAGGTGTTCGAGTCCTCGGCGGCCGCGCCCGGCCTGATGGAACATGTGCATCATGTTCTCGCGCACGGTGAGCTTCTTGTCGAGCGCGAGGGTGATGTCGCCTTCCTCGCCTTCGAGCGTGACGGAATCGAGCTTCTCCTGCGCGCCGAATTTCCAGAGCTGGCCCTGCAGGAGAAGGGCGTCCTTCTGGCGGGCCTGCATGGCGGCAAGGCGTTCCTGTTCGGAGTCGAGCTTCTTGAGGAGCTTGCCGAGGCGGGCGGCCTCGGAGGCGAAGGGCCTGGCGGCGTTCTGGCGGGCCTGTTCGGCAAGGCCGCCGTAAACGAGCGATTCGCCTGCCTTTGCGAGTGCGGGCACGGGATTATCGAAAACGGTTTCCGTCCACCGGCCTCCAAGGGCTTCGAGCTGGGCCTGCGGGAGCGGCCATGCCGAGACTTCGTGCCGTGCAGTGCCGTCCTCTCGGGTGCTCTCGTAGAGGAAGACATCGCCGTCGCCGAATTCAAGGTCGGCTATCAGGGCGCAGGCGTCCATGGGGTCGAGGTGCGGGATGGTGCGGCGCAGGGCCGGGGTGAGCACGTCCCACTCGCGCCAGCTTTCGGAGGGCAGGGCGAGGAAGTCGTCAGGCCATTCCGGGCCGTCGTAGAGTTCGGGAGCTTCGAAGGAGAGGGCCGGGCCTTCGCGCAGGTCGAGGCAGAGCCAGGGCTGGGCCTCGCCGGAAAAGCCGAGCCAGAGCTTTCGTTCGGTCCAGCGGCAGACGGCGCGGGTGACGCGCTGGTCGGAGAGGTGCTTGCGCAGGCGCATGACGAAGGCGGGAGGCTGGGCGTTCACCGGTATGCGGTGGTCAGCCACGAAGAGGAGGGGGGCCTTGCGGTCGGCGCGGAGGACGAGGAAGCGTTTGCCTTCGCGGCTGTGGCCGCCGAAGAGTGCGAAAACATAAACGTTGGGGCCCGGAGCATGGATCTTCTCCATGCGGGCCCCCATGAGATGCGGAATGAGTTCGTCGCAGAAGCGACGGAAGAGATGTGCGTCCATAAAGTTAGGTGCGCAGAAAAAGGCTAGCTGCCCCGGACTTCTTCGCCTTCTTCCTGACGGGCTTTGCAGGAAACGCAGAGCGTGGTGACGGGGCGAGCCTTGAGTCGGGGAAGGCTGATGTCTTCGCCGCATTCCTCACAAATGCCGTATTCGCCGTCTTCCATGCGCTTGAGGGCTTCTTTGATCTTGGTGATGAGCTTGCGCTCACGGTCGCGGATGCGGAGGGTGAAGGCGCGGTCCGACTCGGCGGTGGCACGGTCGGAAGGGTCGGCGTAAGAGGCCTGACTGTCGGTCATCTCTTCCAGGGTGGAGTCGCCGTTGCGCTGGGCGTCGACGAGCATCTGGTTGAGCAGATTGCGGAAGTATTCAAGTTCCTGAGGGGTCAAGGTCTTTCCTCCTGCAGGGCATGGGCATGCCCTGATGAATTGGCAATACCTAAACCATAAATCGGCGGCTGTAAAGCACGAAAACGTTACAAACCTAAGGATTGCAAGGCTTCTTGGAGGACGGAGTATTCGGCTATGCTGTGCTTTGCGAGGCTTTGGTTCTGGAAGCTGAGAAAGGGGATGCCGGCGGCCTTGGCGGCTCCGCTGTCGCTTGCGCTGTCGCCTATGAAGAGCAGGGAGGCCGGTTCAAGCCCCCATTTTTCAGCGATGAAGAAGGCTCCGTCGGGGGCGGGCTTGGGCAGGGGAACGGTGTCGACGAGCACGACGGGGTCGAAGTAGCCGTGCAGGCGGCAGTTGTTCAGGATGATGTCCATGCCGTCCCTGCGGTTGGTGTCTATGCCCATGGGGATGCCGGCGGCCTTGCAGAGGTCGAGCACGGCGTGCAGGCCGGGGAAATGGGTGATGTGCGGCATGATCTCATCCATGTAGGAGAGCTTGCGCACGGCGTCGCGCATGAGGGGGCGCAGGGGTTTGGGGATGATGACGTCCAGAACTTCGTTCACCGTGCCTGCCTGAACGAAGTCGTGCATGTTTTCGGGCAGGGGCGGCAGGCCGACGTAGTCCCTCAGGTAATTATAGTAGGCGATGTTGGCTTCGCGCGAGTCGATGAGCACGCCGTCGCAGTCGAAGATGATGCCGGAAGGGAGGCCGCGGTTCGAGGCGTAGACGGTTTTGAACCAGTCCGCCAGTTCATTTGCGCTGAGGTGGGGCATGACGTTCTTGGAGAAATGGAAGGTGAATTCTTTCATTGCGGCAGGACGAGGATGAGAGGGCGTTCGAGCTGGGCGGCGCCGAGGCCGCGCTCCAGCCGTTCGGCGGCGGAGCGTCCGCAGAGGGAGGCGAGGGCGGAAGCCTTCACGCGAAGGGCGCGTACGCCGGGAAGGCCGAGGCTTCCGGGGCTGAGCTCTTCGCCTTCCAGTTCCGTGACGGCCTGGGCCATAGGCTGGCAGGAGACCCAGAATGCCGATTTTTCCGGCATGTCGGGCAGAAAGGCGAGGGCTGCGGCGAGAGTCTTCTTCCAGTCGGGCAGCTCGCTGTCGTCGGGCAGGAAGGAGGCTTCGCCAACACGGGTGCGCCCGGAAATGAGGCTGGCCAGTTCGCGGCGGGAAGCACTTATCTTCTTTTCGAGCTCGGCCATGTCGAGGGACTGCTTTTCCTGCAGCCATGCGAGCAGCAGCACCTGCTGGGCAGTGTGGCGGAGCGGCTGTTCCGGGGCTTCAGCGGGCAGGCCGGACATCTCGCGCAGGGCGCGGCGTTCAGCGTCGGAAAGGTCGGCGGGGGCGTGTTCCGCTCCGAGCGCGTGCACGGGCGCACCGCTCGCGCCGTCGCGGCAGGCGCGTTCGTAGTCGGCAAGGCAGGCCGAGGCTATGGAGGGCGAAAGAGGCATGGCCGGGGCCCAAGCGTTTTCAGGGCGGCGGGGCAGGCCGGGCCAGAGCGTGACGCCGCCTTCGGGCAGGTCGGCAAGCTCGGCATGCAGGCGGGGCAGGGCGAGAAGGAAGTAAGCGTCCATAAGAATCTCCTCTGGCGAATATATGCGCGGACGGATTTTGAGGCAATCCCACGGGGCATGGAAACATGAGGCATTTTTCAGCCATATCTTTCGGGGAGCTTGCCTTTTCCCCATGCCTCCCGTATAGAAAACAGACAGTTTGGAGAGAAATAACTCCGGAGGTTATCCATGTTCGGTATTGGTACGCAGGAAATTCTGGTCATCCTTGTCATCGTGCTGGTAGTGTTCGGCGCGAAGCGTCTTCCTGAGATAGGCGGCGGCCTTGGCCGCGCTATCCGCAACTTCCGTCAGGCCGCTTCTGAACCCGATGAGATCGATATCACCCCCAAGGGCGACAAGAAGATCGAGGACGAAGACAAGAAGGCCTGACCTTCTTCATATACGGCCTTTCTGGGCGCGATGCGGACTGTGAGACTCTTGCCCGCATCTGTCGCCGTTCGGCGAGGCTGAAATCGAGACTGAAAAGAAAGCTCTGTTCCCTTCTGGGAACGGAGCTTTCTGCGTTCAAGGCATATGGAGTTTCTTCGCTTTCGCTGAGGGCGTTTTGCAAAGAAAAGAGCCGCCTCGGCGAGAGACGGCTCTTTTCGGTCACGGGCAGAAAAAGCGTTCCCATCTTTGAAGCACCTGCCGTACCGCAGAAGTGGGAGAGCGTCAGTTTCTTACCTGTGTTTTTTAAGGCTGTTGCGATAATCGTCGTAGCCGTTCCAGCAGAGAAGACCGATATACACAAGGCATGCGCCTATGGCTATCCAGGCCGCGCAGAGGTCGATGATTCCAAACTTTTCAAACATGTTCCACCTTCACTGATAGGAATGAGGGGCGGCGTATGCCGCATAAGCAGAGGGCAGATCCTCAGCCTGCATCTATACAGGAACATAAAGATGCAGACGATTATGCATTGAAGGACAATGCATACGACATTTCATAAGTACCAGTGCACGATGGTAAATATATTTTTCACATTCAAGGAGGATGTGAAATGTTGGCAACGAGCGGATAGTATAGAAGACTATTTCAAAGGTCAATGATTAATATTTTGTAACAATTCGTATTTATTGTAAATTTTTTCAAGCAAGCCATAGCTTGAAGTGTGCTGGTGCAAATGTTTGAGCATATTTTGAAAAAATATCTGGTGCGTATAGTATTTATTGATGAGGTGAGCATATCCATCGTTCTGCTGCAGAAGAGCTTCAGGTGCCATTTTTCATGCTAGTGCCTGGTTTTATCAATCGTCCATCGAGGGTGCTGCTTTTGTTTTTTTATCCTGCCCTTCGCTTTCGCTTTTCCCGTGAGCTCGGCTTTTTCGGAAGATTTTTTTGTTCGAGCCGCTTTTCCGGGAAAATTTCCGAAAGGAGGACCTGTCGTTCCGTCCCCGTTTACAGAAAACTGCCGCAGTGCTAGGAATAGGAAAATCTGGAATCAGGCCGAAATCATGTCGTTTTCTTATATCTGGGCCAAGGGACTCTTATGATGCGTATTGCAGCTTTCCGTATTTGCCGCGCCAGCGTATGGCTTTCCCTTTTTCTTGCGCTGTCTTTTGCCGCAGGGCTTTCCGGATGCCTGCTCGGAGGCGGCAAAGTGAAAGGCGACCAGTGCGCCAGCTTCTATCAGGGCGAACAGAAAGACGAGATAGCACGGCGGATACGGGAATACGGCGTTGCCCAGCCAGCCTCTGCCGAACTTCGCAAGTTCAGCAGCGAGGCGGAGCTTGCCACGTCCATGTTCATCGAGGGCTATTATCCAGTAGGACGCTCCGAGTTCGTCAGCGTTCCCTATGCCCATGAGGCGGATCTGAAGAAGTGCGCCGCTGAACTGGGAGCGACGAGGATACATCTTTCCGTGAAGCATCACGGAGTGCAGTACCCCGGCGGCGATGTCTTCAAGCACGTCGCCGTGTTTGGAGTGAAATGCGACGAGCGTCGCCATGCCGGCCTGCTTACTCAGCCTGCGCCAGAATATATGAAGACGGCTCTGGATGCCTCCGATGCCCGGCAGGTCCTTGCCGTCATGAAGAAGAGCCCTGCCTTTTATGCGCATATCCTTGAAGGGGATATCCTTCTTTCCGTGAACGGCCGGAAGGGCACTTCCGGCAAGGATTTCAAGACGGGCGGAAATAGCGTTACGATATGGAGGAAGGGGCATATCCTTGAAAAGAAGCTGGCGCTGGGAAAGGGGGACGCCCTTGAGAATTCGCAGGCCGTTCTCGCCGAGAATATCAGGAAAGACGGGGCGATAGTTTCCAGGCCGGGAAAGAAGATAGAAGTTCCCCAGGCGTCAAAGCCCGCCCTTGCCGTTCCCGATATGGGAGCACTGAGACAAAGTGGAAGCGGTACGGGCTTCTATTTTACGGACGACGGATATCTGGCGACCAATCACCATGTCATCGAGGGGGGCAAACGCTTCCTTACGGTCGATACGAGAACTGGCGAGAGATATGAAGCCTTCTTCGTTGCGCAGGACGCTGAAGGCGATATCGCCATACTTCGCGTCAAGGGAAAGAAAAGCCACCCCATTCCGCTGGCCAGGTACTTCAATTTGAAGCGCGGCGAAGATATCATGACGCTGGGCTATCCCGAGCCCAGTATGCAGGGGATCCAGCAGAAAGCCACATTCGGCCGGGTGAATGCAACGACCGGTGAAAAGGATTTTTCCGGAGAGGTCCAAATTGATATCCCGCTCCAGCCGGGAAATTCAGGAGGTCCTGTCATAAATTCGTATGGTCAGACTGTCGGCATTGCTACGAGTGGTTTTATTGGAAGTCAGAACGTCAACTATGCAAGAAAGGTCGATCTGCTCCATACGCTCATCCGTACCGTGCCCGGCCTCAAGCCTGCCGCATCTTCTGGTGCGCAGAAGTTTTCCTTTGCAGAACTGGCGGAAAAGTTCGAGTCTTCCGTAGTGCTTATTCTTGTTTATAGATAGGATATTCCGAGAGACAGGCCGCGAGGTGTTTCCGCTTTCAGCATGTTTTTTTAAATTGTCATATCCTTGGAGCAGGTGAATATTTTCCTAACATTTTTGCCAGAAACGTGTTGACAGCGGAAAATAAAAGGTATTACATCAGGCCAGCTTTTTAGCAGAAGCACATGATCCCGCTGAAACTGCCAGAAAGCCGCAAGGCCGGCTGGTAGCGGAGGGAGCTCTGGAGAATCCCGTCATGGGTGCCGAAGGTGCAAGGCGAAAGCCGAAACTCTCAGGCCAAAGGACAGAGCTTAGTGCCGTACAGCCGTTCTTACGTTAAGTGCCGCTGTCCCTAAGCATTTCTCTGGAGCAAATCTCGTGTCGTGATTTGCTCTTTTTTTTGTCTCGGAATCCCGGCGAGTTGAAAAGCCTCGTTGGCTCCGTAAACCCTTTAAAGGAATTTATCATGGAATTCGTCGCTTCCTTCGTTGATGCCGTCAACAACGTGCTCTGGGGCTGGCTCCTTCTCTTCCTCCTCTGCGGCACCGGTATTTTCTACACCTTCCGCCTGCGCTTCATTCAGGTGCGCAAGTTCGGCTATGCCTTCAAACGCCTGCTGGGCAATGCCTCCCTGCACGGTGAAAGCGCCGACAAGACCGGCATGAGCTCCTTCCAGGCACTCACCACCGCCATCGCCGCTCAGGTGGGTACCGGCAACATCGCCGGTGCGGCTACCGCCATCGCCGCCGGCGGCCCCGGCGCCATCTTCTGGATGTGGCTCAGCGCCTTCTTCGGCATGGCTACCAACTACTCCGAAGCCGTGCTCGCCCTGAAGTATAAGGAAACCAACGAAAAGGGCGAAACCGTCGGCGGCCCTGCCTACTACATCCGCGCCGCCTTCAAGGGCCCCTTCGGCAAGGCTCTGGCCGTGTTCTTCTCCATTGCCATCATCCTTGCCTGCGGCTTCATGGGCAACATGGTGCAGTCCAACTCCATCGGCGCTGCCTGCGAGGCTGCCTTCGGCCTCAACCCCGTCCATGCCGGCATCTTCGT
>JAFQPD010000078.1 GCA_017411945.1 Mailhella sp. | reverse complement strand
TTGCGACTTGATAGGGCTTTTTCGTATGAAACTTTGACTTACAATTGTAACTTACAGCGGGATGCCGCCGAAAATCTCAATTTCATCAATGATTTCAATGAATGGCGGAGTGGAAGGGATTTGAACCCTTGATACAGGTTTATGCCCGTATACTCGCTTAGCAGGCGAGCTCCTTCGGCCGACTCGGACACCACTCCGCGCGGCGCAGTGCAAGGCACTGTTGCGCAGGCCATTAGCTAACCTAAGCGCGAAAGGTTGTCAAGCCTTGATGCGGGGATTTTTCTCGGAATGCTTGAACTGGAAGGCGCGGCGGGGATGTGCCCGGCGGCGAGGACTCTTTTCCTGCTTCCGGAGGCGGCAAAAAAGGCACCAGCCGGAGCCGGTGCCTTGGGAAAGCGTTTCAGGGGCGCGCTGTTAGAACGGGCGGTAGAGGGTGCTCATGTCGATGATGCCGTGCACGCCGTCGGCATAGAAGGCGGTGCGCAGGCCGAAGATGCTCACGAAGGCGATGATGGCCTGAAGAACGAGGGTCACGCGGCCCATGTGCGAGAGGCCGAGCACCACGCCGCTGAAGATGACGCCCATCCAGTAGAGCTGGGTCTGCATGAGGATGATGGCGGAACGGGCCATGTAGGTGTCTTCCCAGGGCCAGATGGGGGCGATGGCCGTGATGACCAGCATGATCCACAGGCTGATGCGCAGGGGCAGATAGAAGCGGCCGTAGGGATGCTTCTTATGGTCTTCGGGTTCGCCGAGCACGATGAGCTGGCTGAACACGGCGCCGAAAACGATGGTGCAGAGCGGGAAGAGGAAGACGGGGAAGAGGCCGGAAGTGCTGAGCAGGGAGCCGGGGATGGCGTCGATGACCTGGGCGATCACGCAGGCTCCGCCGCCGATCCATGCGCCGGCGCCGAGTATGGTAGCTCCTCTGGTGCAGCCGTAGGCGCAGAAGAGCAGGACGAGGCAGGCAGCCTGGGCTGCGAGCCAGATGCCGGAAGCGAGGCCGCCGAAGCAGACACCGCTGGCGACGAGGGCCACGAGCGCACCGGCGGCGGAGGCGATCCAGCCGCGGCTGCTGGGGTTTTCGTCGTGATTGTCTTTCCACCACGAGAAGAAGGCGAGGCCGGTGGCGAACTGGGAGAAAACAGTGAAGAAAACGAGAGGCCAGTTGGTGATCATGGGAAACTCCCTGCAGAAGCTGTGGAATGAAGCGCGGCGCAGGAATGCAACGCCGGGCGCAGAGCCTACAAAATGCCTTTTTCCGGCTTCCGTCAAGTCCGGGCTGAGAAAGGGCAAGGGAGGGCGAGGCATTCTCGTCACTGCATGTGCCGGCCCAAAGGCAGAAGCGACGGCCTTCGGAGGAACTGGCAGAAGGGCGCGGGCGGCCCGCGCTGCGGCAGGGGAGCGCAGAAGAAAAAATAGTCCGGGCCTTGCGGAAGGATTTGCAGAAGGAAAGGGCGCCTCTCGCGGCCGGAAGCAGAGGAAGTGTCGGGAAAGGGAGGCCATTGCAGAAGGCTATGTTTCGTTCTGCATGGCCACGGACTTTTCCCATGCCTCATTCGTAGGAGGGGCTTTTCTGGAAGAGGCCGATGATCTGCCCGGAGAGCAGCACCGTGAGCAGCGACCAGCCCATGCGTTCCAGCGGGATGTAGCTCAGGGAGAGCAGGAGAACGAGCATGTCGCTCACAAGATAGGGCCACTTGATGTTCCAGCCCGTGAGGTGCGAAGCCGCCATGGCGAGGGCGTCGTCGCCGCCGGGGGCGCCGCCTGCACGCACGCAGATGCCTATGCCTACGCCTACGAAGGCCGCCCCTGCGAAGGCGGCCATGCCCGGATGGGCGGCCAGCGAAGGCCAGAGCGGAGGGAAGAGCTCGCACACGGCATAGGCCAGCGAGAAGCCGCCGCCGGCCACGGCGGAATAGAGGATGAAGTCGCGCCCCAGTATGCGCCAGCCTATGAGGTAGCTCAGGGCGTTCATCACGAGGCTGGACCACGCGGGCGATACGCCGAGCCAGTGCTGGAGCAGGAGCGTCGCGCCCAGGATGCCGCCTTCCGTCACGCCGGCGAAGGCGTGGATATTGCAAAGGCCGAAGGCGAGTATGGCCGAACCGAGCAGATTCAGCAGGCACTTGCGCAGCGAGAGGCCGAAGGGCAGGGCAGGGATGCGGGAAGAAGGGCTGGACATCCCGGCAGGATGCGGCAAAGGCGGGCGGCTGTCAAACGGGCATCCTCCTCTCATCTCCTTGCGCCGTCTCGCGCTTGCTGGTACTTCTAAGGCATGCCGCTTCCCCATGCCGGCGTGCAGCATCGCAGGAGTGCCGGGGCGGCCTTTCGTGCGTTAATCCGTCCTTCGGACCTCTCTATTTTTATAAGGATACGCCTCATGGACATAGCATCCCTTCTGCGCCGCATGGAGGAAGAACAGTCGCTCACGGTGAGCCGCGCCTCTTCGGCCACGCTGGCCCGCCTCGCCGCCGAGGCCGTGCGCACGGGCCGCCGCGCCGCCATAGCCGTGAAAAGCCGCGACGCGCTCTCCGTCATGCGCGGGCTCACCACGCTGTTCACGCCGGAGCTTTCCGTAGGCCGCCCTTCCGCCCCTGTTCCGGGAACGGGCAAGACGGCCCTGCCTGCCGAAGCGCCGCTCTGGGAGAAGCCGTGGGTCTTCCTGCCCCCCTTCACGCCGCGTTCCCTCAGCCGCGAAGGCTGGGCCGAACGCTTCGCCGTGCTCTACGCCCTGCGCACAGGCTCTGCCAAGGGCGTGGTGTTCACGGCGGACAACCTCATTCCGCTCCTGCCGCCGCGCGACTTCCTCGACGGCCGCGTGCTCACGGTGCGGCGAGGCGAAGAATTCTCGCCCGAGCTTCTCACCGAACAGCTCGTGGAATGGGGGTACCAGCGTGTGCCCATGGTGGCTCATGCCGGCGACATGGCGCGGCGCGGCGATATCTTCGACGTGCTCCCGCCCGGCTACGAACGCCCCCTGCGCATCGAGTTCTTCGGCGATGCCATAGACGAGATGCGCGTTTTCGACTTCAATACCCAGCGTTCCGTCGGCCAGCTCGAAGAGGCGACTTTCCTGCCCGTCACGCCGCTGGGCTTCGGCGAGGCATGGGCGAAAGGCATCAGGAAGCACTGGAAAAGCCTCGAACAGCGCAAAACGCTCACGGCTCTTTCCCACGCCTCGCTCCAGCACGCGCTGGAAGCGGCCGACATGCGCCTCGCCCCGGGCTGCGTCTATGCCGATCCCTCCAGCCTCGACGAATGGCTCGCGCCGGACACGCTCTGCTTCCTGCCCGGCAAGGGCGAGATGAGGGACGCCCTCGAAGACGCCGAACGCCAGTGGCGCGAACATTTCCGCGTGCAGTCCGAAGAGACCAGCCTCATCCAGCCTGCGCACCTCGCCGCCTGCGATGCCGACCGCGCCGAAGCCGCCCTTGCCGCACGGCCGCGGCTCTACGCCGAGCCTCTGGTCATGGGCACGGAGCAGAGCGGAGAAGATATGCTCGAACGCACCCTGCACGGCTGGGCCGACCTCTTCCCCGGCCAGGCCGATGCCGACCGCCCGTGGCAGCAGCTGGCCGCCGCCCTCAAGAGCTGGACTTCCTCCCATCGCCAGGTGGTGCTGGCCTTCGCTTCCGAGCGCGGACGCCGCAAGTTCCTCAAGCTCGCCGAACAGGACGGCATACTGCCGAACCTGCGCTGGGATCCTGCCGCCCGCGGCCTCTATGCCGTCGTAGCCCCGTATCGCCAGGGCGCGGAGCTGGTATGGGACGATTCCCTCGTGCTTGGCGAAGAACTGCTCCAGCCCAAGGCCGAGAGCACGCGCCGCGTGGCCTCCGGGGCCTTCCGCGGCCTCGACCGCTACGACGACCTGCGCCCCGGCGACCTCCTCGTGCACCGCGACTACGGCGTGGGCCGCTTCAACGGCCTGCATCGCATGAGCCCGGGCGCGACGGGCGTGGAGAACGACTACCTGCTCATCGAATACGCCGAGGGCGCGCGCCTCTACCTCCCGGTGGACCGCCTCTCCGTGGTGCAGAAATTCAAGGCCGACGGCCCTGCTCCGGGCCTCGACCGCCTTGGCGGCACGGCGTGGACGACGAGCCGCGAGAAGGCCCGCAAGGCCGTGGAGAAAGTGGCGGCCGACCTCATGCAGATGTACGCGTGGCGCAAGGTGGCCAAGGGCTTCAGCTATTCTCCCGTGGGCGAGATGTACCGGGAATTCGAGGCCACCTTCGGCTTCGAGGAAACGCCCGACCAGGCCCGCGCCATCGTGGAAGTTTTCGAAGACATGGACAAGCCCGTGCCCATGGACCGCCTCATCTGCGGCGACGTGGGCTTCGGCAAGACTGAAGTCGCCCTGCGCGCGGCCTTCCGCGCCGCCTGCGACGGGCGTCAGGTGGCCCTCCTGTGCCCCACCACTGTGCTGGCCGAGCAGCATTACCAGACCTTCCGCTCCCGCCTTTCCGGCTTCCCCATCAACATCGGCCTCCTGAGCCGCTTCGTGCCCAAGAGCCGCCAGACGGAAGTGCTGAAGGCGGCGGAGCGCGGCGGCGTCGACATACTCATCGGCACGCATCGCCTGCTCTCCAAGGACGTGAAGCTCCCCAACCTCGGCCTGCTCATCCTCGACGAGGAGCAGCGTTTCGGCGTGCGGCATAAGGAAAAGCTCAAGGAGCTGCGCAGGAACGTGGACGCCCTCACCCTCACGGCCACGCCCATCCCGCGAACGCTCCAGCTCTCCATGTCCGGCATACGCGAGCTTTCCGTGCTGGAGACCGCGCCTGCCGAGCGCAAGCCCGTTGCCACGGCCATCATCGACCGCGACCGCGCCGCCATCCGCCAGATCATCGAGCGCGAAGTCTCGCGGCAGGGCCAGGTCTTCTTCGTCCACAACCGCGTGCAGACGCTAGCCCAGACGGCCGCCATGGTGAAGGAGCTGGTTCCCGCCGCCCGCGTGGGCATGGCCCACGGCCAGATGGCGGAAAAGGAGCTGGAAGACACCATGCACAAGTTCTGGCACGGCGAGCTCGACGTACTGGTGTGCACGGCCATAGTGGAATCCGGGCTGGACTTCCCCCGCGCCAACACGCTCATCGTGGATCAGGCCCAGATGTTCGGTCTCGGCCAGCTCTACCAGCTGCGCGGCCGCGTGGGCCGTTCGGACAGGCAGGCTTACGCCGTCTTCGTGGTGAACGATGCCGACCATCTGCCTAACTGGCCCGCGAACGCCTGCGCATCATACTTGAGATGGACTACCTCGGCGCAGGCTTCCAGGTGGCCATGGAAGACCTTCGCCTGCGCGGCGCGGGCAACATACTCGGCGAGGCGCAGTCCGGCCACATGGCCCGCGTTGGCCTCGACCTCTACCTTGAGATGCTCGAAGACGCCGTGGCCAGGCTCAAGGGCGAGGAAGAGCTCCTGCGCACCGAGACCGAGATAAACCTCGGCATCTCCGCCCATATCCCGGACAGCTATATCGAAGACGCCCACGAACGCCTGAAATACTACAAGATGCTCTCCTCGGCCACGGATGCGGCCTCCCGCTCCGCCGTGGAGCTGGAGCTGCGCGACCGCTTCGGCTCCTTCCCCGAACCGCTGGACACGCTGCTTTCCGTGCTGGCCTTCAAGGCCCGCGTGAACGAGCTTGGCGTGGCCCGCGCCGACCTCATGCCCGACCGCGTGCGCGTGACGTGGGCCGAAGGCCAGAAGAAGGTGAAGCCGGAGGCCATAGTCCGCCTCGTCATGGCCAACCGCGACAGGGTGAAGATGCAGCCTCCCGCTTCGCTGGAGGTGATGCTGGACGCCTCCCTCGCGCCTGCCGCCCGCTTCGACGCCGCGCGCGAGATGCTCTCCTCGCTCTGCGCCCAGGCGGAGCTCTCATAACAACGTTGCACCCTTGGAAAAAACAGGGTATAAAAAGCGAATCACATCAGAATATAAGGAGTGCTCCTTTGCGTATCCTTGCCATATCCCTCGCCTGTGCGGCCGCCATTTTCGCCGCCCAGCCTGTTTTTGCCGCCCCTGTTTCCCGCGTCGTCGCCGTTGTCAACGGCGACATGATCACCAGCCGCGAGCTCGACAGGGCCGTGAAGCCTGAATTCATCGGCCAGCAGATAGACCCGAAAAAGAGCCCCGAACTGGCCGACATGGTCCGCAAGGCCGTGCTCGAACGCATGATAAACGAGAAGATACTCCTCCAGCAGGCCGCGAAGGACGGCATCAAGATCAGCGACGAGCAGGTCGACAAGGCTTTCGAAGCCCTGGTGGCGGAAAGCGGCCTTTCCCGCGAAGCGTTCCTCGCCAAGATGGGGAAGGAAGGCTTCACCGAGAAGATGCTCCGCGACCAGGCCCGCACGCACATCGCCAGCCAGCTGGTCATGAACCGCAACGTGGTGAAGAAGGTCGTGGTCACGGAAGAAGAAGTGAACGACTATTACCGCAAGAACATGGCCGGCTTCGCCGAAAGCCGCGCTCATGTGGGCATCATCATCTATCCTTCCGAGGCCGCGGCGAAAAAGTGGTCTGCCGACATAGCTTCAGGCCGGGTCTCCTTCGCGGACGCCGCCCGCAAGGTCTCTGTCGGCCCCAACGCTGAAGGTGGGGGCGACCTCGGCGTCATGGCGATATCCGACATGGCCCCCGGCATGGCTCAGGTGGTTTCCGGCCTGAAGGAAGGCTCTGTTTCTCCCGTGCTCAGCCTCGGCGAGGTCAAGGGGCAGGTGATGCTCATCAGCCTTGAGGAGGCCGAGGCCGCGGCCGACGCCAAGCCCGATGCCGAGACCGCCCGCCGCATCGAAGGCATGCTCCGCAATCCCCGCGTCCAGGAACGTTTCCAGCAGTACGCCACCGAGCTCCGCCAGAAGGCGCTCGTGGACATCCGACTCTGAGGCAGGCCATGACTCTCGCAGAACTGGGAGCCAAGCTCCGAGAGGCCCGCGAGGCGCGCGGCATGACCGTGGCCGATGCGGCTGACCGGCTCAAGATACCGGGGCGCATACTGCATGGCGTGGAAGAGGCTTCGGACAGGCTTCCGCGCACCGTTTACGTCCATCATTTCATCAAGGACTACATCAAGCTCCTTGGCTTCACCGCCGCCGAGGCCAAGGAATGGACCAGCTCCCTCGAAGGCTTCGAGAACGTTTCGCGCCCTGCGCTCAGCGAAAGCCAGCCCTTCACCTCTGTGAAGCCCAGCATGCTCCCCGTGGTGCTTTCCGGGCTTTTCAAGGTGGCGGTCACGGCCCTTCTGGCCTTTGCCGTGTATTCCGCCTATGTGCATTTCTTCGCCGGGCGCGACTACGAGGAAGTGCCGAGCCTGCCCGTGCAGGAGCAGGCTGTTCCGGAACGGAAGGCCGCAGAGCCTGCCGGCGGGCCCGAAGCCGCGGCGGAGCTCCAGAAGGGCCCGGCCGCCGAAGCTCCTGCCGAAGCTCTCGCCGAGCCTGCCCCCCCTGCGTGGGACGCCCCTGCCGCCGTTCCTGAAGCGCAGGATGAAGGCCCCGCCGTGACGCAGGCCATGCCTTCCGCCGCCGAGGACGCTCTCCCCCGCAGTTCCGCTTCCCTTGTGAGCCAGATGATCCCGGCGGAGCTGACCGACGCTCCCGCCGCGCCTGCCGCGCAGGGCGGGGAGCCTGCGGCGGCTCTGCCCGAAGGCATGCACCATGTGGAAGTCATAGCCGACGGCGGCGACTGCTGGATGGGCTTCGAGCCCGACGGCGGCAAGCAGCAGAGGACGCTGCGCAAGGGCGATTCCTTCACCATGACCTTCCGCGACTCGCTGGTGGTCAAGCTGGGCCACGCCAGCGCCGTGCGCGTCATTTACGACGGGAAGGAGCTGGAACGCTCCGCTTCGACCCGCGTGGTGACTCTGCGCTTCCCGCCTGCGGAGTAGCGGGCCGCCATGCAGTGGACCGATGAAGCCATAGTGCTTCGCCTGGGAAAATTCAGGGAAACGGATCTCTGGGTCCGTTTCCTTTCTCGCGAGAAGGGGCTGGTCACGGCTTTCGCCTTTGGCGGGAGCAGGAGCCGCCGCCGCTTCACGGGCTGCCTCGACGTGTTCAACGTCATCAGCGTGAGCGTGGCTTCCTCGCGCGACGGGCGTTTCCTCAATATGCGGGAAGCCACCCTGCTCGAAGGCCCGGAGCTCCTGCGCCGCGACTGGCAGAGGCAGGGCATGGCCGCCAACTGCGTGCGCTTCCTCGAAGCCATGGACGTTCCGCCCGACAACGCCGGGGCCGCCTTCGAGCTCATGCGCGGCACCATGCATTTTCTGGAACAGGAAGGCGCGGCCCTCACGCCGCTCACGCCCATGCTGTTCCGCTTCCGCCTTGCGGCGGATCAGGGCTATGTGCCCGACCTCGGCTCCTGCGCGAGGTGCGGCCGGCCTCTTGCCGGCCTTTCGCAGGTGAACTTTGTGGTGGGGGAGGGCGCAGCCTGCTGCCCGGAATGCCGCCGCTACGGAGACATGAGCCTTTCGCTGGGGCAGGAAGCTCTTGACGTTCTTGCCAAAGTGAAGGAATACTCACCGGAAGCATGGGAGTCGCTTTGCCCCTCGCCCGAAAGCGCGAGGCAGGCGTCGCGGCTCATCGATGCCTTCGTTCGCTATCATCTCGGCCTTGAGTGGATCAACGGCCGGTTCAAAGCCATGTGAAGAGCATGGCCGCGCGGGGAAACTGCGCATCGGCAGGGCGGCAAGCCTGCGCCGTACCACGCCGGAGGGGGAGCCTTCCGGCGAATTTCAGGAGAGCAATATGAACTTTCAGGATGTCATCCTCACCCTGCAGGACTTC
Organism: Mailhella sp.; assembly: GCA_017411945.1. Lineage (GTDB taxonomy): Bacteria > Desulfobacterota > Desulfovibrionia > Desulfovibrionales > Desulfovibrionaceae > Mailhella. The sequence continues at coordinate 1,657 of JAFQPD010000078.1, read as the reverse complement.
TGGGCCAAGCAGGGCTGTGCCGTTGTCCAGCCCATGGACATCGAATGCGGTGCGGGCACCTTCAACCCGTCCACCTTCCTGCGCGTGATCGGCCCCGAGCCCTGGGCCGCCGCCTATGTCGAGCCTTCCCGCCGTCCTACCGACGGCCGCTACGGCGACAACCCCAACCGCCTCCAGCATTACTTCCAGTTCCAGGTCATCATGAAGCCTGCTCCTGCCGACCCCCAGCAGCTGTACCTCGACAGCCTGAAGGCCATCGGCATCGACCCTGCCAAGCATGACATCCGCTTCGTGGAAGACGACTGGGAATCCCCCACGCTCGGCGCCTGGGGCCTTGGCTGGGAAGTGTGGCTGAACGGCATGGAAGTCTCCCAGTTCACCTATTTCCAGCAGGTGGGCGGCATCGACCTCGCCCCCGCTTCCGTGGAATACACCTACGGCCTCGAACGCCTCACCATGTACCTGCAGGGCGTGGAATCCGTGTATGACCTGAAGTGGAACGACAAGATCACCTATGGCGACGTGTACCACCAGAACGAATACGAGCAGTCCTGCTACAACTTCGACCAGTCCGACGCCGCCATGCACCTGCAGCATTTCAACGACTTCGAGAAGGAATGCCTGCGCCTCATCGACGCCAAGCTTCCCCTCCCTGCCTACGACTACTGCATGAAGTGCTCGCACACGTTCAACCTGCTTGACGCGCGCGGCGCCATCTCCATCACCGAACGCGCGGGCTACATCGCCCGTGTGCGCACGCTGGCTTCCGGCGTGGCCCATCTCTATGCCGCCCAGCGCGAAGCCATGGGTTATCCCATGCTGAAGAAGGGATAGTACCATGAGTCATTTCGTCCTCGAACTCGGCGTGGAAGAAATTCCCGCCCGCTTCCTCGCTTCCCTCGAACGCGAGCTCGGCTCCCGCTTCGCCGCCCTCTTCGAAGAGAACGGCCTCACCTATGATTCCCTCGAAGTGAGCACCACCCCCCGCCGTGCCGTGATGCATGTGCGCGGCCTGCTCGAAGCCACCCCCGTGCGCGAGGAAGTGGCTCTCGGCCCCTCCGTGAAGGCCGCCTTCGATGCCGAAGGCAACCCCACCAAGGCCGCTCAGGGCTTCGCCCGCGGCCAGGGCGTGGACGTGGCCGACCTCTTCCAGCAGGAGACGCCCAAGGGCGTTTACGTTGCGGCCCGCAAGACCGTGGGCGGAGCTTCCGCCTCCTCCATCATCGCCGAGGCCGCCCCTTCCATCATCGCCTCCCTGCCTTTCCCCAAGCGCATGCACTGGGGCGAGAGCCGCTTCCTCTTCGCCCGCCCCATGCGCTGGGTGCTGGCCCTCATGGATAAGGAAGTGGTCTCCTTCAAGGTGGCCGACCTCGAATCCGGCCGCATGACCACCGGCCACCGCGTGCACGGCAAGGGCCCCCACGAAGTGGCCTGCGCCTGCGAATACGACAAGGTGCTCGCCGAGAAGTGCGGCGTCACCGTTTCCGGAGCTGAACGCCGCAAGGTGGTCATCGAAGGCGGCGACGAGCTCGCCAAGACTGTGAACGGCCGCGTCATGTGGAAGGAAAGCCTGCTCGACGAAGTGCAGGGCCTTTCCGAACATCCCGTGCCCGTGCTCGGCGACTTCGACCCCAGCTTCCTCGAACTGCCCTCCATC
>JAFQPD010000077.1 GCA_017411945.1 Mailhella sp. | reverse complement strand
GGGTGCCCGTGCGCGCCATGAACAAGTATGTGGACGAACAGGCCCCCTGGACCCTCGCCAAGAACGGCGAGACCGAACGCCTCGGCACTGTCATCCGCACCCTGCTCGAGAACATGTACAAGGTATGCTACCTGCTCTGGCCCATCATGCCCAATTCCTCGGCCACCATGCAGGCCCAGCTCGGCCGCCCGCAGGGCGAACTCTCCGAAGCCGTGCTCAAGGACGTCATCACCTACCGCATGCATCTGCGCACCGGCCTTGAGATAGCCTCTTCCTCCAACCTCTTCCCCCGCCTCGAAATGCCCAAGGAAGAGGAAGCTCCCAAGCCCAAGAAGGAAAAGAAGGCCAAGGAGGCCCCCAAGCAGGAAGCTCCCGCCGCCCCCGCTGAAGGCGCGAAGCCCTTCATCGAATTCGCCGACTTCCAGAAGCTCGACCTGCGCGTGGGCACCATCGTGGCCGCAGAACAGCACCCCAACGCCGACAAGCTCCTGCGCTTCGACGTGGACCTCGGCGAAGACAAGCCCCGCCAGATCTGCTCCGGCATTGCCGCCCACTTCAAGCCCGAAGACCTCGTGGGCGCGAAGGTGGTCGTGGTAGCCAACCTGCCCCCCCGCAAGCTGCGCGGCCTTGAATCTCAGGGCATGATCCTCACCGCCGAGTTCGACGGCAAGCTCACCCTGCTCACCGCCGACGCTCCCAGCGGCTCCACCATCGCGTAATCCCTACGCTTCTGCATGACAAAAGGCCCGTCTCTCTTTTGAGGCGGGCTTTTTTAGCTGACTGCAGAGCCTTGACTTTTTCCTTTATTTGCATAAATTGCCAAATAACAAAGTTGTGATGGAGACACCGCCATGACGAAAGCCTCTCTCATCTTCCTTGCAAAGGCCGTTGCCGCGCTTGCCCTCTGGATCTGCGCCTATGTCAGCGTCGCCCCTCTGGCTCATTGGCTGACCTATGGCCTCCTCGGCCTGGAGCAGGAGTCCCCCCTCGGACATGCCCTCGAGTTCTTCCTTTACGATGCGCCGAAGATACTGCTCCTGCTCGTGCTCATGGTCTATGCCATAGGCTTGCTCCGCGCCGGCATAGATACCGACGGGTGCGCGAATACCTGAAGGGCAAGGGGCGCGGCTTCGGCTATGTGCTGGGCTCCTTCTTCGGCGCCGTCACGCCTTTCTGCTCCTGCTCCAGCGTGCCGCTCTTCATCGGCTTCACCACTGCAAGGATCCCGCTGGGCATCACCATGGCCTTCCTCATCACCTCTCCCATCATCAACGAAGTGGCCGTGGTGCTGCTCTGGGGGCTTCTGGGCTGGAAGGTCACGCTCCTTTATGTGGCTTCCGGCCTTGCAGCCGGCATGCTCGGCGGCCTGCTCATGGACGCTCTGCACGCTGAACGCTGGCTTCAGCCCTACCTTTGGGAAGAAATGAAACGCCCGGCCATGCAGATGCTGACGATGCGGGCTGAGCGCAGGCGCATCCCCCTCGAATATCGCCACAGCTTCGCCCTTGGAGAAACGCGCACCATTTTCCGCCGCGTATGGAAATGGGTCTTCCTAGGCGTGGCTCTGGGAGCCGGGCTGCATGGCTTCGTCCCTCAGGAATGGTTCGCCGAAAATCTTGGAAATGGCCGCTGGTGGTCCGTTCCGCTGGCCGTCGCCGCCGGCATACCTCTCTACACCAACGTGACGGGCATTGTCCCAGTCATGGAAAGCCTGCTCATGAAAGGTTTACCCGTGGGCACCACGCTGGCCTTCTGCATGAGCACTGTGGCCGCCAGCCTGCCCGAGCTCCTCATGCTCAAGCAGGTGATGCGCATACCGCTCCTCGCGCTGTTCGCGAGCTTCCTGCTCGTGCTGTTCACGCTCTTGGGCTGGCTGTTCAACGCCCTGCCCTTCGGCCTGTAAGTTATGCAGACGAAAAGCCGCGCTTTCTTCAGCACACGAAGAAGCGCGGCTTTTTAAAGAAAAACGGGGAGACCGATCTCCCCGCTTCCCGGGCCTTTCGGCCCGCAGTCCTTTACCTTTTACCAAGTGCCGAGATTCCTGCCGGAACACATCGACAGAGGGACTATGCCCTTTTTATCACAAGTTGTAAAGTAAAAAATTCACAGTTTTCAACATTTTTTAATTTATCATATTTTTTTAGTTATTTCAATTAGTTTTTTATTTTCAGGCTGGCTGTTCACTCAACCGGCAAACTTCCTTCCCTGCACATCTCCATGACATCATTGCATATCTGCCTTGCTATGCGCGCTTTTGGACATGGAAGACAGCCACACAAAAAAAGCCGTACCAGCTTCCTTCAAGGGCCGATACGGCTTTCCCTGCTCTTTGCAGCATCCTATCTCTGAACAGGCACTGCCATAAGCGAATGTTTCTTGGCGGCTTCTATCTTCACATCGACGAACTGGCCGGGGCGGCCCTCGCCTTCGGGCATACGCACGTTCACCGGATCGCCCCACGGGTCGCGGCCCTGCCAGAGGTTCTGGCCCTCCTGCTTATGGCTGGGGCTTTCGAGAAGCACGTCGGTCTCAAGTCCTACGCGGGTGCGGAGCCATGCTTCAGCGCGCTCGTTCTGCAGGCTCTGCAGGCGTTCGAGGCGGGCGAGCTGCACCTCGTGCGGGATCTTGCAGGGCATGGCGGAAGCGCGCGTTCCCGGGCGATCCGAGTAGCAGAAGGAGAAGCTGGACATGAAGCCGCAGGAGTCTATGGCCTTCAGGGTATCTTCGAACTCCTCCTCGGTCTCGGAGGGGAAGCCCACGATGAGATCGGTGGAAAGCGCGAAGTCCGGGCGGGCCTTGCGCAGCCCTTCCACCACGCCAAGGAAGCGTTCCATGTCGTATCCGCGGCCCATCTTCTTCAGCATGGAATCCGAACCGGACTGCAGGGGCAGATGGAGGCGCGGCATGAGCTGGGGCAGTTCCGCGAACATGTCGATGGTCTCCTGCGAGAAGTCGCGCGGATGGGCCGACACGAAGCGGATGCGGCGCAGGCCGGGGATGGCCGCCACCTTGCGCAGGAGCTCAGGGAAGGAAGTGCCGTCGCCGTACTTGTCCTTGCCGAAGACGTTGACGTTCTGGCCGAGGAGCGTGATGTCTCCGGCGCCGCGAGCCACCCAATGGCGGCACTCATCCAGCACGGACTGCGTGGAGCGCGACTTGCGCGGACCGCGCGTGAAGGGGACGATGCAGTAGGCGCAGAAATTGTCGCAGCCCTGCATGATGTTCACATAGGCCACCGGGGTCACGCCTTCCTGTGCGGGCTGGCCTGCGGCATCCAGCAGATACGGGTCACGGTCCGGGAAGGAATCGGTGAAGTCGAGGTAGGAGAGGCGGAGCTTGGGCTCGTGGAGCAGGCGCACGAAGGCATCGGGAGCAGGGGCTATGCCGTCCGCACCGCCAACGAAGCGCACCTGCGGGTGGCGGCGCATGAGCTCTGCGCCTATCTGCTGGGCCACACAGCCAGCCACCCCCACAACCGCACGGGGATTGGCCTGATGAACACGGCCCAGCGCGCTGTACACCTTCTGTTCCGGCTTCTCGCGCACGGAGCAAGTATTGATGAAGACCACGTCGGCCTCTTCCAGCGGCTTTTCCACGAAGCCGCGCCGTTCGAGGGCGCGGGCCACCCACTGGGAATCGTTGACATTCATCTGACAGCCGAACGTGATGCAGTGATATCCAGGATTAGACATGTCTAATTTTTCTCCATACCGAAGAATCTGCGCGTGTTCGCGCCAGTGATGCGCCAGAGTTCCGCCGTTTCCATGCCAAGCTCCTTTGCGAGGCAGTCGGCCGTGAACACGGTGAGCGAGGGCTCGCAGGTCTTGCCGCGCCACGGCACGGGCGCGAGGTAGGGGCAGTCGGTCTCGAGGTGCAGGCGGTCCAGCGGGATGGCCTTCACGGCCTCGCGAACGAAACCATTGGCCTTGAAGGTGGAAGCTCCGCCCACGGCCACATGCCAGCCGCGTTCCACCACCTGGGAAGCGCGCTCGACGTCGCCTCCGAAGCAGTGCCAGAGCAGGGGCCAGCCGCGCAGGCCTTCCTCATCGAGCATCTGGAACACTTCGTCCCATGCGTCGCGGGAATGGATGACGATGGGCTTTTCCAGCTCCTTGGCAAGCTTGAGCTGGCGCCGGAACCACGGCCGCTGGAGCTCCGAGGGCGAGTAGCCTTCCTCGTAGTGCCAGTCCAGCCCTATCTCGCCGATGGCGCGGATGAGAGGGTCATTCTTCACGGCATGGACAAGATTTTCCCATTCCTCCTCGCCGGCCTCGAGCACGTCTTCCGGGTGCAGGCCGCGCACGAAGCAGATATCCGGCGCATTTTCCAACGAAGCGGCGGCATCGAGGATGAGCTGGCGGTTGGCGGCGTAGCGCGAATGCTGGAGGAACATGTGGACGATGAGCGACACGCCGGACTCTGCGGCACGCTGGAGCATGCCGGAAAGGTCGGGCAGGAGCCCCTCATGGTCGAGATGGGTGTGGCTGTCCGCACCGGCAAAGGGAAGGCCGAGGCTCTGCGGAAGAGGTCTTTCAGGCTTCTTTTTAGACATTTCTAACTTTTCCTTGCGGGGAGTTTGCGCTCGATATCGCGCCACACATCCTCGGGGTCGATATTCTTCATGCAGCGGAAATGGCCCTGCGGGCAGACCTTGTGCCCGTGCAGGCCGCAGGGGCGGCAGGGCTCGTCCGTCTGCATCACAGTGCTGGCCTCTCCGCGCGGCGCAAAGCCCAGCGAGAGCACGGTGGGGCCGAACATGGCGGTCACGGGCGCATGCTGGGCCCAGGCCATATGCATGGGGCCGGAATCGTTGGTGACGTAGCCATCCAGCCTTGCCAGCACTGCGCCCAGCGTGGCCAGCGAGGTACGCCCGGAGAGGTCGAGGAAATTGTCGGGCTCGGAGCAGCTGCCGTCTTCGCAGCCAAGACCTGCAAGGCGGCGCACCTCTGCGGCGGTCTCGACCTCGCCCGGGCCGGCCAGCAGGACGGCATTCACGCCGGAATCGAGAGCGCGGCGCAGGATGGCGGCGAAGCCTTCGGGCGTCCAGCGTTTGGTGGGCCACACCGAACCGGGATGCAGGCCGATGGTCGGGCCTTCGGGCAGGCAGGCGAGGAGCGCAGCGGCATCCTCGTGCGCGCTCTGCGGAAGCCTGAGTTCCGGCCAGCAGAGTTCCCTGTCGCCGAGCAGTCCCTGCGGGACGCCAAGAGCCTTGGCCAGCTCGAGCAGGCGTTCTATCTCGGCCAGCTCCCTGAAGCGGCGGCTGGTTCGCTTCGTGTAGGCAAAGGAAGAGAGCGTGGCCTCGCTGTAGCCTACGCGCACTTTCGCGCCGCTGGCCCACGCCATGCAGGAACTGCGCAGGCTGAGATGCGCACCGACCCAGATATCGTAGCCGCGCCGGCGTATCTCGCGCCCCTGCCGGAGCATGGCGGAAAGACCTTTCTCCTTGCCGCGCTTGTCGCAACTGAACACGCGGGCTATCTCGGGCTGGGCCTCGTACAGGGAGGCGAGCCCGCCGCGGACGTAGAAATCTATCTCGGCTTCAGGATAGGCGGCCTTCAGGACTCTTATCAAAGGCAGAGTGAGAACGGAATCGCCCAGAAAGGCCGTGTTCCATACAGCGATACGCATAATGCCTCGCGGGAGAGAGGGAGAGGAGGTTTCGGGGAAGGGGGAAAGGGACTTTTGGAAAAGTCCCTTTCCCCCTTCCCCGGGCCCCATCCCCCTATCTTCAAAACTTTTTGATTGGTTCGATGGAGGCTAACCTAGCACAAAAGCAGGGAAAGGAAAACGGGCGTTCTTCCGCAGAAAAACGCCCGTCATTTCGGTATATTGGAGAAGATTACAGATTCTTCAGGTCCATGATGAGCTCAAGGTCCTTGTCGCCGCGGCCGGAGAGGCACACGAGGATGGTCTTGTCCTTGGGCAGGGTGGGAGCGATCTTGATGGCATGGGCCAGAGCGTGGGAAGATTCCAGCGCAGGGATGATGCCTTCGGTACGGGAAAGGGTCATGAAGGCTTCCACGGCTTCATCGTCAAACACGGGCACATACTGGGCGCGGCCGGTATCCTTGAGCTGGCAGTGCTCGGGGCCGACGCCGGGGTAGTCCACGCCGGCGGAGATGGAGTACACGGGGGCGATGTCGCCGTTTTCGTCGGGCAGGAAGTAACCCTTGAAGCCATGGCACACGGTGGGCACGCCGAGGGTCATGCTGGCGGCATGCTGGCCGGGGTCGAGGGAACGGCCGCCGGGCTCGGCGCCGATGAGGGTGACTTCCTCATCATCGAGGAAGCCGGCGAAGAGGCCGATGGCGTTGGAGCCGCCGCCGATGCAGGCGATGGCGTAGTCCGGCACGCGGCCGATCTGCTCGATGCACTGACGGCGGGATTCCTTGCCGATGACGGCCTGGAAATGGCGCACGATGCTGGGGTAGGGATGCGGGCCGACGGCAGAGCCGAGGACGTAGAACACGTCGGGGTTTTCCACGAAGTAGGCGAGGGCTTCGTCCACGGCTTCCTTGAGAGTGCGCTGTCCGCTCATGGCCGCGCGCACTTCAGTGCCCATCATCTTCATGCGCACCACGTTGGGGTGCTGGCGCTTGATGTCTTCCTCGCCCATGAACACCACGCATTCCATGCCGAACATGGCGGCGGTGGCGGCTGCGGCAGTGCCGTGGGAGCCTGCGCCGGTCTCGGCCACGAGGCGGGTCTTGCCCATGCGCTTGGCGAGCAGGGCCTGGCCGAGGGTATTGTTCAGCTTATGCGCGCCAAGGTGGTTCAGGTCTTCACGCTTCAGGTAGATCTGGGCGCCGCCAAGCTTCTCGCTAAGGTTGCGGCAGTGGAAGATGGGCGTAGGACGTCCGCAGTAGTGGTTGAAAAGCTCGGCGAGTTCGGCGTTGAACTCGGGGTCGTCCTTATATTTAAGGAAGGCCGCCGTAAGCTCATCGAGCACTTTTTTGAGGCTCTCATCCACGAACTGGCCGCCATAGGGGCCGAAATAACCGGTCTCAAGGGCCTGTTCGCAAGTCTTGCTGGATTCGGACATAGCCATGGATAAACTCCTTTTGCGGAGAACGACCTCAGGTAAAATCGTACAAAAAAACCGCAGTCGTTTCCCCGACCGCGGGTTGTAGGTGCTTTTTCGTCAATACTCCAAAACCCGGCCCTCCTAGAAGGGCCACCACCAGCAAAATGATGCAGTTTTGGCGTACATGGTATTCATGCCTGTTATGTAGGCGAAAGAGCATGAGAATGTCAAGAGGGGGGAGAAGCCAAACTCAGGGCCTGGAACAGATCGCCCAGCTCTTCCGCCATGCCGCCGCCCTGCATCAGGCAGGGGAAGGCCGCCGCCCGCCGCCGGGCGGGCCTTGCCTGCACGGTGCGCCGGCCCTTTTCGAGTTTTATCAAACTAATTCATAACATATTGATATGACAAATTTTTTAAAGAAAAAATACGAGGCTTAATTTCCTTGACAAAGTCCATGCGTAAAGATATCTTTCGTTGTTCTTTGGTCCAACCCTTGTGTCCAATTTTGGAGGAAACCATGCCTACTATTCAGCAGCTTATCCGTATCGAACGGAAGAAGGTGGTGAAGAGAAAGAAGACCCCGGCCCTGCAGGAATGCCCTCAGCGCCGCGGCGTGTGCACCCGCGTGTACACCACCACCCCCAAGAAGCCTAACTCCGCTCTCCGTAAGGTCGCCCGTGTGCGCCTGACCAACGGTATCGAAGTTTCCGCTTACATCCCCGGCGAAGGCCACAACCTTCAG
>JAFQPD010000076.1 GCA_017411945.1 Mailhella sp. | reverse complement strand
CGGCCTTCATGGTGCCGTCGCCGCCGATGATATAGAGCATGTTGACGTTCATGCGCTCAAGGGCGTCGACGATCTCTTCGGAGCTCTGCGGGCCGCGGGAAGAGCCGAGGATAGTGCCGCCGAAAGAATGGATCTCGGAAACGTTGCGGGGGGTGAGCTCCATGATGTCGTGATGGTACTTGGGGATGAAGCCCTCAAGGCCGTAGCGGATGCCGAGGATGGAGCGCACGCCGTAGCCGTAGTAGGATTCGAGGACTATGGCGCGGATAACGTCGTTCAGGCCGGGGCAGAGGCCGCCGCAGGTGACGACAGCGGCCTTGGTCTTGCCGGGATCGTAATAGACATGGGAGCGGGGGCCGGCCTGCTCGAGGAAGAGGGGGGCGTCGAGGCCCTTGGCGTCTTCACCGGCGTGCTCCACGTCGAGGTAGAAAGGAACGGGGGTGTCGTCCACATAGGGGCCGATGGCGGGATTTTCGATCTTCGCCTTGCCCACGGTCATGATATTGGTATCTATATGCTGAGTCATAGAAATGCCTCCAAATTTTTCGGAAACGAAAATTTTACGTGTTTTGCCACTAAATGTCACGCGAAAAAAGTTTCAATGATTCCGAAGGGAAAAGACGAAAAAACGGCCGCTCGCGAGGAACGGCCGTGTAGTTCAGGTGCTTCCTGTGAAGGAAGGGGGATTGCGGCGGGCTCTCCGCCGCCTGCTATGCGTCGAGAGCGTCGCCGATGGTGGAGCGATCGATCTGGCTGCGACGTTCGCTGGCCTTGCGAAGCTGCTGGCCAAGGCGGTCGTTGGCAAGGTCGATAGCGGCGTACATATCGTCGTTCTTTTCGCTGGCAACGAAGTTCACGTCCTTGCCGCTGAGCTGGATATCCACACGGGGGGTGCCGCTTTCCATGGAGAGGGTGGCGAGGAGCTTGGCTTCTTCGTCATCGACCATGCGCTCGACCTTCTGGAAACGCTTCAGGGCATAGTTCTTCAGGGGATCGGAAGGGGTAAGATTGCGGAAAACGACTTCTATCTGCATAAGCTGATCCTTCCCCGGGAAAACCGGGATGCGGGGCTGGCCCGCGTTATGGGACGCGTTGAGCGGAAACGGGACGGTTCCCTACTCTTGAAGATAACCTAGCATGGAACAGGAAAAAGGTCTATGCCTGTTTCGTCATTTTTTCAGGACGAACTTGCTTTCTTCGCCGCGCATGAGGCGGCCTATGTTGCTGCGATGGGCCCAGATGATCATGGCGGCGAGGAACACGCCGAGGGGCAGGAGCTGCCAGTGGCCGAACACGACGTAGAAGACTGCGAGGGCCACGGACATGGTCATGGAGCTGAGAGATACGTAGCGGGTGAGGAAAAACACCGCGAAGAAGCAGGCCACGGCGCAGAGCAGGGGCAGGAAGGCCAGAGGGATGAGCGCGCCGATGGTGGTGGCCACGCCTTTTCCGCCTTTGAAGCCGAGGAAGGGCGATTTGATGTGGCCCATGACGGCGGCCAGGGCCACAAGGCTCTGCAGGAACTGGTCGGGAAGCACATGCACGGCGATGAGCACGGGGAGCGTGCCCTTCATGATGTCGCAGAACAGGGTGAGCACGCCGCAGGGCCAGCCGCAGAGGCGGGCCACGTTGGTGGAGCCGATGTTGCCGCTGCCGGCCTTGCGCGGGTCGATGCCCTTGATGGTCTTGGCGATGACGAGGCCGAAGGGGATGGCTCCGAGAAGGAAGGCCGCGGCCATGCAGAGAGCAAGAGTGAGGTAGGTCATAAAAAATCCGGTGTTCTTATTTTAATGATGAGAGAGGTCTAGATGATGGGAGATGTCTAGGCTTTCACATCGGCGGGTGCTTCTGCAGCAGGGGCGGCTTCGGGCTGTGCTTCAGGGGCCTTTTCCTCGGGAGCGGCTTCAGGCGCAGGGGCCTCAGGGGTTTCAGCCGGAGCGGGTTCTGCAGGAGCGGGTTCAGCCGGAGCAGGCACTTCAGGAGCGGCAGGAACGGCTTCCGCTGCAGGGGCGGCAGGTTCGGCCTTGACGGAGGTCTGAACTCCAGAGCTGAGAATCTTGGTCATGGAAGGCGTCACGAACCAGTGATAGGGCTGGAACATGAGCATCATGCCCAGGGCGGTGACGAGCAGCGAGCCGCCGGGCAGGGCAAGGCGGGTGAGTGAGAGAAGGGCGACGGCAGTGACGATGAGCACCGCGCCCATGTACATGGTGCCTTCAAGAGCTTCGAGCCAGGGAAGCATGCAGGCCGGGATGTAGGCCAGCCAGTCTGCCGGGGCGTACTCCTTCACGAAGGGGTAGACGTCGATGAGGACGAGGGCCAGGCCGGCCACGGCGAGGATGGCGGCGGAAAGGCCGAAGAAGCAGCGGCTGCGGCCGGCGGTGAGCTTGAGCAGGGAGCGGGCGGTGAGAACAGCCAGAGGCGCGAGCAGAGGCAGGGCGTAGACGGCCGCCTTGGCATGCACGCAGGAGAGCAGGGCCACGCCGGTGACCAGCCATATCCAGAGCCAGCTGGATCCGCCGTCGGTCTTGCGGGTGCGCACGGCGGCAGGGATGCCGCGAAGGGCGCGGAGCCAGTTCACGAAAAGGGGCAGGAGTATCCACGGCACCCAGATGATGGGCAGGGCGGCAAGGTAGTACCACCAGAGCTGCCAGTGATCGCCGCCGCCGAGGATGCGGCTGTAGAGCTGGCCTTCCACCATGGAACGGATATAGCCGGTATGCCCGTCGAGGTAGAGCATGCCCAGCCAGCCGGCGATGGCGAGAAGCATGAGGAAGAAGCCGGGCAGGCCGTCGCGGCTGTTGAGGCGGCCGGGAGTGCCGCGCCAGAACAGGAAGATGATGCTGGAGACCACGGCGAAGGCTATGCCCAGAGGGCTCTTGGTGAGAGTGGCCGCGGCAAGGAGCAGCCAGCCGGCGGCCAGCCAGAAGGGGGCAAAGCTCTTTATCCAGCCGCGGTACAGGCAAGTCATGCCGAGCGTTGCAAGGGCGGCGAAGAGCAGGTCTGCGCGGGGGCTGGCGGCCGTTCCGCTGATATAGACGCAGGACAGGGCCACGAGGCCGGAGGCGAAAGCCACACGGCGGTCGAAGCCGGTGCCGCGGGCCAGAACCCATATGGAACCGATGAACAGGGCATGGGAGACAGCCGCGGCAAGGAAGAGGGCCATAGGCATGGAAACGGGGAGCCCTGGTATTCTCGTAAGGGCGTCCATGAACCAGAAGTAGAGCGGAGGCGTGTCTGCGCAAGTCTGGCCGTTCAAGGTGAGCACGAGCCAGTCGCCGTTCTTCATGTTCGCGAAAGCTTCGGCAAGGCGTACTTCATCGGCAAACCACAGATCTCGTATCTGCCAGACTTCGAGGAAGCTCATGGCGGCGGCAAAGAGCAGAAGCACGGGCAGGCCGACATAGGAGAGGCCGCTGAACAGCTTTTCCGCAGGTCCGGCCGGAATAGGAGCAGGCGCGGGAACTTCGGGCATGGCGAAGCTGGCGGCGCTGTCTGCCGGGGCAGGCATCACGAGGGGAGCGTCGGCATCCTCTTCAGCAGGAGGGGCGGCCTTATCTTCGGGACCGCTTTCTTCCACGGATCCAGCGGGAGCTTCGCATTCGGAGGGGGCGGCTTCCGGCTGAGCCGCCTCTTTGGTTCCGGGGGCGGCTTCCACAGCTTCGGAAATGCTTTCTTCCGCGAGGGGGGCGGGATTTTCTTTCTTGAGTTCGTTGCGTTCTATGGTTTCGTCCATTTCGTGCTCCGCTTGTCAGAGGATAAAGACCTATGATTCCGAGAATCATGTTGGAGTATCCCAGAATACGCGGTCCGGCGCAAGTCCCGCTCCGCGCATTGGCCCATTTAAATGGAGGCCGGAGGAAGGAAAGCATGGCTCCAAGCGGCTGGCTATGAGCTTGGGCGCGGCATGGGGGGCAGAGCGGGAAGAGAAGGATCAAAAATTTTATTAGGAATTATTACTGATAATACTTGCCAAGGAAGAGCTTTTCGTTTACATCTATCTCAACGGCGCAGGAAAGTGCCCCCCATCTCCGAAAGCCACCCCTAACCCGCACATAAGGAGCTCACCATGGAAGATAAGGTTCTCAACGCTATGAAAGAAGCTGGCAAGCCCGTCCGTCCCGGCGATATCGCCAAGGCCCTCGGCGTGGATTCCAAAGAAGTTTCCAAGGCCTGCGCCGAACTGAAGAAGGCAGGCAAGATCCATTCCCCCAAACGCTGCTATTACGAGCCTGTGGCTGAATAAGCCTTGCTCCTGTCACGAAAAGCCTATCCTGAGACCGGCCTCCCCAGCCGGTCTTTTTTCTGCTCTTTTCAGCGGCTTCAGTCTGTTGACATCGCCCCCCCTTTAGGTTTTTAGTATGTAGGTTCATATATTGCCCCTCTGCGAGGCCCTGCCTTTTTCGGAACGGGCCTTTCTCTGTCCAAGGAGTCCAACGTGTTCCACCGCATCAGATCCCTTCTTGCCGCCGCCGCCCTTGGCGTGCTCGTCTCCTCTCCGGCCGCTGCCGCCGAAAAGCCTGTCGACATCTTCTTCATGGGCGGCTATGTGGAAGAACATCCTGTCGTCAATTCGGTGTGGAAGCCCTTCTTCGAAGCTTCCGAAAAAAAGTTCGCCGGCAAGATCAAGTTCAGCTACTACGCCGAGAACATGCTCTATTCCAATCAGGCCGAAGCCGGGCAGGGCATTTCCGACGGCCGCGCCTCGTTCGGCGCCATCCGCCCTGCCGTCCATCCTGAAGAGTTCCGCCTGCTTGGCGTCATCAATATTCCCGGCCTCGTGCCCAATGCAGTGGTAGGTTCTCTGGTCATGGCCGATGTCATAGAGAAGTTCCCTGCCGTCCGCGCCGAGTTCCCCAAGGGTACGGAGCACTTTACGTCCTGGACTTCCGCTTCCTACCAGATGCACACCAAGGAACCCGTGCTCAGCCTCAGCGAGCTGCAGGGCAGGAATATTGTGGTGTGGGATGCCGTGAGCCATGCCATGGTGCGCGAACTGGGCGCGACGCCCGTGCGCGTAAGCCCGCCTGACACCTACTGGACGCTCCAGCGCGGCCTTGCCGAAGGCATCATGTGCCCCCTCGCGCCGCTTAATTCCTATCGCCTTTCCGGGCTGGTGAAGCATCACCTCATGCTCGACGCCATGGTGCAGGGCTTTATCATGGAGGCCAGCCTCAAGCACTGGAAGACCATGCCCAAGGCTATGCAGAAGTGGTTCAAGGACAAGGGCGGAGCGAACATGGCCCTCAATATTGCCCAGACCCTTGAAGAGCGCGTGCAGGCCGAGACCGCCGTTCTGGAAACCATGGAACACAGCTTCCGCAAGCTGTCCGATGCCGACAAGGCGGAGTTCGACAAGGTTAAGGCCGCTATGGTAGCGAACTGGAAGGAATACTGTGAAGGTATCGATCCCGCGCTTCTGGACAAGGTCCTGGCCTACGCGCACGAACGTGCGGCTTTCCATGCCAAGGCATGGGACGCCGGGAAGTACCGCGACTGATGCTGGTGCAAAATAAAAAGGAAGGGCGGCTCTCCGTGGGGATGGCCGCCCTTCCTTTTTTGCAGTCTGCTACACCTTGGAAACGATGGGCACGACGACGGGGTCGCGGCCCAGCACGTCGCGGAAGAAGCGGCGCAGGCTGGAGCGTATGCGTTCGCAGAGTTTCTGCGTATCGCTGGGATCGGTGTTCTCTATCTGGTCGATGACTATGCATTTCGAATCTTCGAGCACATGGGAGTACTGCTGTTCGAAGACAAAGCCGCGCGAGATCATTTCCGGGCCGTGCAGGACTTCTCCCGTCTCTTCGGCGATCACCAGCACCACGGCCACAAGGCCTTCGCCGCCGAGTATGCGGCGTTCCTTGAGGACGACGCGGCCCACGTCGCCTACGCCCTTTCCGTCCACCATGACGGATTCCACAGGTACGGGGGCTTCGAGACGCACGCCGTCGGGAAGCAGGGTGATGGGATGCCCGTCTTCTATGATGTGGATATTCTGCGGGGCTACGCCGCAGTCTTCGGCCAGGCGGGCATGCAGGGCAAGGTGGCGGTATTCGCCATGCACCGGGATGAAGTGTTCGGGCTGAGCGGCTTGGATGACGTCGATGAGCTCTTCTTTCTGAGCGTGGCCGGTAGCATGCACGGTGCGGCTGCGGTCGTGATACACGCTGGCTCCGAGGCGGTAGATCTGGTCGTGCACCTTGGCTACAGAGCGGGCGTTGCCCGGGATCACGCGGGAGGACATGATGACGGTGTCGCCCTCATGGATGGAGATATGGCGATGTTCGCCGCGGGCGATGCGCGCCAGTGCGGAAAGGGCTTCGCCCTGCGTGCCCGTGGCCAGGATGACAGTCTGCGCCGGGTCGAGCTCCGGGAAGCCGAGGGCTTCGCTGTAGACGTTGTGGGGCTTCTCGATGAGGCCGAGTTCCACAGCCTTTTCGATGTTGGTGGAAAGGCTTCTCCCGCTTACGAGCACGCTGCGCCCATACTTCTGCGCCAGCTCGATGACGGTCTTGATGCGGCGGATATGGCTGGAGAACAGAGCGATGACGATGCGGCCTTTCGTCTCCTTGAATATGGGGTCGAGGTCGTCGCGCACCTTGCGTTCGGGCTGGGAGCGGCCGTCCTGCTCCACGTTGGTGGAGTCGGCCATGAGCAGTCGTATGCCGCCGTTCTTCGCGAAGCTGGCGAAATCGGCGCAGGGGTCGTGTGTTTCTTCGTCCAGAGGCGTGGTGTCGAGCTTGAAGTCGCCGGTGTGGATGATCTTGCCTACGGGCGTTTCCACGGCCAGCGCATAGCACTGGGGGATGGAGTGGTAGACCGGTATGAAATGGAAGGTCAGGCTGCCCAGCGTCACGGCGCTGTAGGCCGGCATGGCAATGAGCTCCACCCGGTCCAGTACGCCGTGCTCTCCGAGCTTGTGCTCCACAAGGGCCAGCGTGAAGGGGGAGCCGTAGATGCGCAGGCCGCGCAGGCTCTTATACTGGTGCAGGAGCCAGGGCAGGGCTCCGATATGGTCTTCATGGCCGTGCGTGAGCACTATGCCCAGCACGTTTTCCTCGTCTGCGAACACGGATTCCAGCCGGGGTATGACCACGTCAACGCCGAGCAGGGAATCGTCCGGGAACATGAGGCCGCAATCCACCAGCACCACGCCCTGTTCGGTCTGCCATTTCTGGCAGTTCATGCCGATTTCTCCGTGGCCGCCGAGCGGTGTGATAGTCAGATAGGGTTCATTCATTTTTTTAAGGCATCCTTTTTTAGCTTTTTTTATTGTACTCCATGCTGGAGCAGAGCACAAGCTACTTGTGCCGGCTAATTCTCCATGTATAATGCGCCAAGTCCGCTTTCAGGAGCCGCCATGTCTTTCCTCTCTTCTTTTGCCGTTGCCGTCGCCCTTGCCATGGACGCCTTCGCAGTATCCGTTTCCTCGGCGGCTTCTCTTCGCCGTGTGGATGCCGGCCACTATTTTCGCATGGCCTTGGCGTTTGGCGGATTTCAGGCTGCCATGCCTGTCCTCGGCTGGGCGCTGGGGCTTTCCGTAAAGAGCTGGATGGAGTCCTGGGATCATTGGATAGCCTTTGGCCTGCTTTTGCTCGTCGGCTTGAACATGCTTCGCGAGGCTTTTTCCGGCGAGGAGGAAGAGCGCGGAGGCGATCCTTCCCGCGGGGCTGCGCTCCTGATGCTTGCCGTGGCGACCAGCATCGATGCCATGGCCGTAGGCCTCTCCTTTTCCATGGCAGGCATTTCCGTATGGATGCCTTCCCTCGTCATCGGTCTTGTGTGCGCGGCCTTCACGGCTTTTGGAATAAAGCTTGGGGCTGTTCTCGGCCGTTCGGATTTGCTAGGGGGCAAGGCCGCCGTTCTTGGCGCAGCCGTGCTCATAGGCATAGGCGTGAAGATACTGCATGAGCATGGAGTGTTCTGAAAAGGTTCAGCCTGCCATGCGTTGTGCATTCTTGCACTTGACCCAGAGCCGTTTGAAGGGCAGAAAGAAGGGAATAAACCCTGCGGAGGCATTATGATAACTCCCATACGAGCCGAGCTTACGGTGACCGACAATGTTCCTTTCGGCCAGCCTGTATCTACCCCGGAAGGGGAGCGTCGTTTCTATGCGCTTACGCTGGAGCGGCCGGAATGGAGGAGCTGGCAGCCCGGGCAGTTCATCATGCTCCGCCCCCTTTCCTGTGAGGAGTCCGTCTGGGCACGCCCCATGTCCATCTGCCGCGTGACTTCTCAGAGCCTTGTTCTGTTCATCCGGGTCATCGGCCCGGGAACTGATCGCTTCTCCCGCCTGAAGAGCGGGGACAAGGTCATCGCATGGGGGCCTCTGGGGACCGGTTTCGAGATGCGTCCCGGCACGCCTACGCTTCTGCTGGCCCGCGGCGTGGGCATCGCGCCCTTTGCGGGCTATGCCGACATGCATCCGGATACCTCCTCTCTTGCCATGCTGTTCGGCCATGCCCTGCCCAGCAGCAGCTATCCTATCGATGCCATGGCTGCCCGCATGGAAGTGGAAAGCCTGCACGACCGCACTCCTGAAGAGCTGGAAGAGTTCCACAGGGTCATGCGCCTGCGCATGGAGGAATACAAAGAGCGCGACGGCATATGCCTTGCCTGCGGCCCCATGCCCTTCCTGAAGAAGGTATGGAAGGTGGCCAATGAACTCGACCTTCCGACGCAGCTCCTGCTTGAAGAGCGCATGGCCTGCGGCACTGGAGCCTGCCTGGGCTGTTCCACCATAACGTCGAAGCATTGGCCCGACCCCGTCAAGGCCGGCCTTCCTGTGCAGACCTGTACCAGCGGACCCGTGTTCTGGGCCAGGGAACTCGACCTTGAAGCTTCTATTCCGGCAAGGAGGTCTTGATGGATCTTCGCGTTTCTCTCGTTCCGGGCCTTCTTGACCTGAAGAATCCTGTTCTGAGTGCTGCAGGCACGTTTGGCAGCGGCCTTGAGTATATGCCCTATGGCGACATCGCCCAGCTGGGCGGCATCATCACCAATGGGCTCACCCTGCGGCCCTGCATGGGCTCGCCTATGCCCCGCATGGCGGAAACGCCTGCCGGCCTTCTCTCGTCTGTCGGCACGCAGAACGCCGGCGTGGAATACTTCATCCGTGAAGTTCTGCCGCAGCTCCCGTGGCGGGACGTTCCCATCATCCCTAATCTGAATGCCAATTTCGTGGATGACTTCAGCGAGCTGGCGGGCATTCTCGCTGCCGAAGAGGGAGTAGCCGCCCTCGAAGTGAACCTTTCCTGCCATAATGACAACCGCTCCGGCCAGCGATTCAACCAGAATACCGTGACTGCCGCGCGCGCCGTCAGCGCCGTGAAGCGCGCCGCCGGGAACAAGCCAGTCATCGCCAAGCTCACGCCCCAGATCATGGATATCGTAGAGGTGGCCCGCGCTGTGGAAGCCGCCGGTGCCGATGCCATCTCCTGCATCGGCAAGGTGCAGGGGCTGGCCGTGAACGTGAGGGAACGCCGCGCCATGCTCGGCAACATCACGGGCGGGCTTTCCGGGCCTGCCGTCAAGCCCTTGGCCTTGCGCTGCGTCTGGCAGATATCCCATGCCGTGGATATCCCGGTCATCGGGGTGGGCGGCATACGCAGCGCACTCGACGTGCTGGAATTCCTGATGGTGGGAGCGCATGCCGTATCGGTAGGTTCTGCCAGCTTCAGCGACCCGGAGACGATTTTCCGCATCGTTCAGGAACTGCCTGCCATGTGCGAGGAATACGGCATCAGCGATATCGGCGAGTTCCGTTCGTCTATGAAAGGGTGAGAGCCTGTCGGGAAGGCATAAAAGAAAAGGGGCGTTACGCCCCTTTGCCATTTAATTTCTCGTGTTCTTGCCCAGCAGGCAGGTCACTTCATAGGGGATGGTGCCCCACCAGTCGGCCAGATCCTGGGCGGAAACAGCGTGGCCCGGCCCGCCCAGAACATGGACGGTGTCGCCGGGAGCAGGGGAGAAGGGCAGGTCTGTGAGGTCGAGGCAGGTGGTCTGCATGGCCACGCGGCCTATCACGGGAACGCGCACTCCGTTCACGCACATGCAGGCCTCCGGCGAAGGGTTGCGGCGGTAGCCGTCGGCATAGCCTATGGCGGCCCAGCCGACGAGGCGGTCGGATTCGGCGGTATAGCTCAGGCCGTAGCCCAGGCTTTCGCCCTTGCGCAGGGTGCGTACGCTGATGAGCGGCACGGAAACGCTCATCACGGGCAGGAGGCCTTCGCAGTCGCCCTCGCGCGAGGTGCCGAACTGCGGGTTGTAGCCGTAGATGGCAAGGCCGGGGCGGCAGATGTCGCCGCAGCGTTCCGTATGGCTCACGAGGCCGGCCGTATTGCCCAGAGAGCAGCGCAGGTCGGGGAAGATGCGGCGCAGGGTTTCGGCCGCCCTGTCGAAAAGGTCGGCCTGGCGTGCGGTGTACTCGTCGTGCTCTGGCTCGTCGGCTACGGCGAGGTGGGATATCAGGAGGACAGGGCGGAGCCTGCCGCTGGCAGCGATGAAGGAGGCGGCTTCCTCTATTTCTTCAGGGGAAAAGCCGAGGCGGCCCATGCCGGTATCTGTTTTTACGGCGATGTCGAGCACGCTTCCGTGCCGGGAGCTCATGATGGCGTCGAAGGCTTTGAGCCCCTTCCAGTCATGGACGAGCGGGATGATGTTTTTTTCAAGTGCCAGGCTTACATCTTCCTGCCCGGGCGTGAAGCTGAGCAGGGCGACGATGTTCCCCCGGTATCCATGGTCGCGGACCTGCCGGCCTTCTTCCAGCGTTCCTATGGCGGCCCAGTCTATGCCGAGCTCCGAGAGAACTTCCGATGCGGGAAGCACGCCATGTCCATAGGCGTTGGCCTTGATGACAGGCATGAGGGATTTGCCCTTGCGCATCAGGATGCGAAGGTTATGGCGGAAGTTTTCCCAGTCGGTGTGAACAAGGCATGAAGATGGGATCATATCTACTCCGGGCCGTTCACCGGATTCTTGCGGCGGACGGCCCCTGCAGGGGCTTTTTTTCAAAAGCATTGTATGCTATGGAAACAAGGGATTCAGGCGAGGCCTGAAAGGAGCCTTCAGTTTTATTTCCTTCCCCTTGGCTCTACCTTCTCTTTCTCCGACTTGCAACCGGGAACTGCCGTGTTTTTTTCTATAATTTTCTCTTCCGCATTCTGGCGCGCAGCTGCTTGCGCTTTTCTGCTCTGCCTGTGTTCCGCACCCATGGAAGCTTCCGCCGGCATCCTTGACATGCAGAAATCTATCAGCACCAAGGGCGAGATGCCGTGGAACCTCAAGGCCGACAAGCTCGTGAGCATCGATGACGGCGTCATCGTGGAGGCTTCGGGCGGTGTTCTGCTCCAGCGCGGGAACGATTTCATGAAGGCGGATTTCGCCCGCTACTACACTGCCACCAACTGGATATTCGTTCGGGGCAATGTGGAAGTGCGCATGGGCCGCGATATCCTCAATGCCCGCGAGGCGGAGTTCGACCTCAATTCCCGCGTGGGCTGGCTGAAGGACGGCAGCGTTTTCATGGCCGGCCCCCACATGTATGTTTCCGGAAAGCAGGTGGACAAGCTCTTCGGCGACCGCTATGTGTTCAAGAATGCGAGGATCACGCTTTGCGACGGCGACCGCCCGGCATGGGCAGTGGACGCAGACGAGGCAGAGGTGGAGATGGACGGCTACGCCACGCTCCGCCATACCACATTGAACATCCTTGACGTGCCCGTTATGGATGCGCCGTTCATGATGCTGCCTGCCAAGACTTCCCGGCAGAGCGGCCTGCTCCTTCCCGATGTGGGCTACAGCAGCCTCAACGGCGGCTTCTATTCCCAGCCCTATTTCCACGTCATCGATGAAAGCCGCGACCTGACCTTCTATGCCACCTACATGGGGCGCGCCGGCTTCATGCCCGGCATCGAATATCGCGCCCATACCCGCGAGCAGGACAAGACGTGGCTGGCCCTGGATGTGCTTTATGACAAGCACAGGATCTATGACGACAGCGGAGACCGCGTCGATGGCCACGACGGCAAGATCAATGCCAATGAAGAACGCTTCTGGCTGCGCGGCATGGGCGACGGCTATGTGGGCGATTCCCCGTGGCGTTACCGCTACAACATAGACTACGTCTCCGACCAGAACTTTCTGCGTGAATTCCGCACCATGCTGAACGGCTTCAACAGGTCGCGCGACGCCATGTACGATATGTTCGGGCGCGATATAGCCGAAGTGGACAAGAACCGTGTGAGCGAAGGCTTCGTGTACCGCGAATGGGATCGCACGATGGTCTCGCTCGGCTTCCGCTATGAAGAGGTCCCCTATCTTGGGCATGGCAACAAGAACCACAAGCATAGCGACGATACCACCGTTCAGCGCATCCCGCTCAATGTGTATCTGTATAAGGGCAGGATCTTCGAGGAGCTGCCCGTCGAGATTCAGGGCGAAGTTTCTACGGCCTATGAATATCGCAGCAGGGGCGTGCGCGGCCTTCGTACCGAGATCCACCCTGAGCTCAGCGTGCCGGTGAGTCTGCCGGGCATGTCCATCATCCTGAACGGCGGCGTGCGCCAGACCTGGTACAACAGCAGCCATTATTATAAGCCTGCCAGCGAGAAGGATAAGGCTACCCGCGGAAGCGGCACCAAGGATCGCCTCGTCCCCGAAGCCAGCGCCGTGGCGTTCTCCCAGTTTTCCCGCGTGTGGCATATGCCGGAACGCGCGCTGGAAGCCGTTGAGGAGAATCTGGGCGAGAGCCGCTGGGTCGGCCTCAAGCATCGCCTCCAGCCCCGTGTGACCTACGGCTGGATCCCGAACCGTGACCAGAGCGAAAACCCCATTTTCGAAGAAATGGACCGCATCAAGCCCTCGGAGCAGATGCGCTTTGGCCTGACCAATATCTTTACGTCGAAAAGCTCCACGGTGGTCAAGAGCAAGGACGGCTTCGAGCACAGGGAATCCTTCCGCGATCCTGTCCGCTGGGAGATAGCCAGCGGCTATGACTTCGAGGAAGCCAATCGTGACAGGTATCTGGATGAATTCAAGCGCAAGCCGTGGATGGATGTCTACTCGAACCTGGAGTTCAGCCCTCTGGACTGGTTCACGCTGGGCAGCAAGATCTACATGTCCCTGCATGGCGACGGCCTCACCAGAACGGACTCTTCGCTCACTTTCCGCAATAAGCGGTGGGGCTCGTGGAGCATCGCCTATGACCTGCGCAACCAGTATTACAATTACCGCGACGAAATGAAGCGCGATAAGAGAAGCGATATGCGTCCAACCACTACGCAGCGCCTGCTCACCAATACGCTGAACATCAAGCTTTCCAAGATGTTCGACATCTATTTCAAGACAGAGGACGACCTCATCACCGGTCATAATCTGGGCTGGGAAAGCGTTGTGGCCTATCGCCATCAGTGCTTCCACATCCTCGGCTCCATCGAAAGAGAAGAGCGCGACACCGCTTTCCGCGTCATGCTTCAGTTCCCCGCTTTCAATATGTGAGGCTGATATGGTCGTTCGGCTTGCCTGCGGAGCTCTTCACGGCGTAGACGCCTACCGAGTCGACTTGGAGGTGGACTGCAGCCGACAGGGCATGCCTTCCTTCGTGATGGTCGGCCTTGCCGAAGGCGCGGTGCGGGAATCTCGCGAACGAGTCCTGAAGGCTTTGCAGAATTCCGGCTTCAGGCTGCCGGCTGCCCGCATCACCGTGAACCTTGCCCCGGCGGACAGGCGCAAGGAAGGCTCTGCCTACGACCTGCCTTTGGCTCTTGGACTTCTGGCAGCCTCTGGCCTCATTCCTGCAGAGTCGCTCGAAGGCTGGTTCACGGCGGCGGAGCTTTCGCTGGACGGCAGGCTCAAGCCTGTGCCCGGCATGCTCCCGCTGGCCTTGCTTGCAAGGAAGGAAAAGGCCCGCGGGCTCATCGCCTCGCCGGAGAATGCCGGTGAGGCCGCTGTAGTGGAAGGGCTTCCTGTTTACGCTGCGCAGACGCTTGGGGAGGCCGTCGCTTTTCTGATGGGGAAGGCTTCCATCGAGCCGGCCTGCCCTGCCGAACCGGAAGAAGCTTCGCGCTTCCCTCTCGACTTTGCCGATGTGAAGGGGCAGGAGCGTGCGAAGCGCGCCATGGAGATAGCCGCCGCAGGCGCGCACAACCTTCTGCTCATCGGTCCGCCTGGGAGCGGCAAGACCATGCTTGCCCAGCGCATGCCCGGCATACTCCCTCCCCTCAGCTTCGAAGAGGCTCTGGAAGTCACAAAAATCTACAGCGTGGCCCGCCTGCTCCATGGGCATGGGCTCATGACGCAGCGGCCTTTCCGTACGCCTCATCACAGCGATTCCAGCGTGTCCATCATCGGCGGCGGAGTCCCTCCGCATCCCGGTGAGGTGAGCCTTGCTCACCATGGCGTGCTGTTCCTCGATGAGCTTCCGGAGTTCCAGCGTCAGGCTCTTGAAGTCCTTCGCCAGCCTCTGGAACAGGGCACTGTGTCCATCTCTCGCTCTACCTATTCCATCACCTATCCCGCAGACTTCATGCTTGTCGCGGCCATGAATCCCTGCCCTTGCGGCTACAGCACTGACCCCCGCCATGCCTGCACCTGTTCGGCGCAGGCCGTGGCGCGCTATCGGGCACGCCTTTCCGGCCCTCTGCTGGACCGCATCGACCTCCATGTGGAAGTGCCTGCCGTATCGTATGAAGACCTGAGAGCCGGGCGTTCCGGCCCCAGTTCTGCTGAAGTCAGGGAAAGGGTGCTGAGGGCTCGTGAAGTGCAGTCCCTGCGCTATCGCGGCACGAGCTGCCGCACCAATGCCGGGCTTGCCGGCTCCCTTCTGGAAGAGCATTGCCGCCTCAGTTCGGCAGAGCATGAATTCCTTGGGGCGGCGGTCAGGAATCTGGCCCTTTCGGCCCGTGCCTATACGCGCATACTCCGCGTGGCCCGCACCATAGCCGACCTTGAAGGCTCGGCCTCCATCACTCTGCCTCATATCGCTGAAGCTCTGAGCTGCCGCATGCTCGACAGGGAACAGGCATGAATCCTCTTTCCCCGCTTCTTTCCGCAATGCTTGTTTGCGCGGCCTCTCTTGGCCTTTTCTTCGGAACGGCCAACACGCTCCTGCATATCCCCTATGCCATGCTGCTGTACCCCGCAGCCCTGTATGCCATAGCCCTGCGTTCGCGTTCGCCTTTCCGGCTGGGCTGGCTGGCCGGAACGCCGGGAGCGGCGGCCTGCCTTTACTGGATAGCCGTAGCCGCACACAAGTACGGCGGCTTTCCCTGGCTTCTGGCGGCCCCCTGCTCCATGCTCCTGGGCTTGTACGTCAGCCTGTGGGGAGGGCTGTTTGCGTGGTGCGTATCCCGCATGGATGCTTTTCCTGCATGGCGGCGCATTGCGGCGGCCGGGCTCCTCTGGATGCTCCTTGAATGGACGCGCGGCTGGTTCTGCACCGGCTTCCCCTGGCTTCCCCTGTCCGCCGGGCTTGCGGCATGGCCTGCCTTGCTCCAGCCTCTGAGTGTCATTGGAACGTATGGCTATTCCGGGCTTCTTGCCGCGGCGGCCTGCCTTGCCTGTGAGGCTCTGGGCGTATCGAAGAAGCCGTTTTCGTTCAGTGCTGTTCCCGCATTGGCGGCGGCAGGCATTCTGGCCTGTTCCGCAGGATTCGGCTTCTGGCGGCTTGCGGCGTTCCCGGAAAAGCTGGCGGAGCAGGGCGTTCCTGTGGTCGTGTCCATGGTACAGGGCAACGTGAGGCAGGATGTGAAATGGACGAAGGAATACCAGCTCTTCACCATGGAGAAGTATCTCCGGCTCAGCACGGAAGAGATGCGCCGGAACGTTGATGCTGCCAGAAGACAAGGCGGGCACGCTCCTTCCGCCGCCGGAGCGGTCGCTTCGCTGGGCGCGCCGATAGGGACGGAGAACGACTCTGTGTTGGCCCCTGCGCTTCCGGACTTCCTGCTCTGGCCCGAAACGGCCATGCCCTTCGCTTACCCCGGCAGCCGTAACAGCGAAGAGCTTCGCCGTTTCGTGAATGCCCTTGGCACGCCTCTCATCTTCGGCGCTCCCGGCGTGGAATATGAGCCTGGCTCAAGGAAGCTGTTCAACCGCGCCTTCCTGCTTACTGCTGAAGGCGATGCCGGGCATTATGACAAGGAGCACCTCGTTCCTTTCGGCGAATATCTGCCTCCGGTGCTGGACTGGAAGATATTCGAATCCCTGCTTCAGGGGCTGGGCGGTTTCACCCCCGGAGGCGACGACGAACTCTTCGTGCTCCGTCCCAAGGGAAGGGCAGGAGTGCCCATGGGCATGCTCATCTGCTATGAGGCCATTTTTCCTGAGCTGGCCCGCCAGCGGGTGGCGGACGGCGCACAGCTCCTGCTGAACGTCAGCAATGATGCATGGTACGATTTCACCTCCGCCCCCATGCAGCACCTGCACCTTTCGCTCATGCGCGCAGTGGAACAGGGGCGCTGGGTGGCCCGTGCTACGAACAGCGGCGTTACGGCTTTCCTCGATCCGCTGGGCGGCGTTCATGCCATGGGCAGGGCTTCCGACGGCTGGGCCCTGTTCAAGGATGGAGCTCTTACCGGCACAGTGCTTGCCTTGAGCGGCCATACGCCGTATTTCTATGCGCACCCGTGGCTTCCGGGGCTTGCGGCCTTCATGCTTGCCGCGTTATGCTTGCCCCTTCTGAAGCCCTTCCGCCTTTCCAGGCGTAAAGAAAGATAAAAAGAGAAAAGGAACTCACATGATACAGCTGGCTGAACTCCGCTCGCGCTGCAATGCCCTTGCAGAGCAGTTCAACTCCCTCTGGGGCCGCCTTGACCTGCCTTCCAAGGAAGCCCGCCTCGAAGAGATAGAAAAGATCATTTCCGCCCCCGATGCATGGAACGATCAGGAGAAGATGACTCCCGTGCTCAAGGAAAAGAGCCGCGTGGAGGCAGAAGTGGCCCGTTACCGCGAACTGCAGTCTGCCTATGAAGAAACGCAGGAATGGCTGGGCTTCGTGAGCGAAGGTGAGGAAGACGCCCTCGAAACGCTCAATGAGCAGGCCGACCTTCTGGAAAAGCTCCTCACCCAGACAGAGATGACTGTGCTCCTCAGCGGCGAGGCCGACCATATGGATGCCCTTATCGACATCCACCCCGGCGCCGGCGGCACTGAAGCGCAGGACTGGGCCGAGATGCTCGAACGCATGTACCTGCGCTGGGCCGAATCGCAGGGCTTCAAGTCTGAGATAGTCGACCTCCTTCCCGGCGACGAAGCGGGCATCAAGTCTGTGACCATCCGCATCCAGGGCGACAACGCCTACGGCCTCCTGCGCGGCGAAAAGGGCGTGCATCGTCTCATCCGCATTTCTCCCTTCGACGCTTCCGGCCGGCGCCAGACGTCTTTCGTTTCCGTGGACCTCATCCCCGATGCTGGTGAGATACAGGGCATAGAGATCAAGGAAGCCGACCTGCGCATCGACGTGTACCGCGCTTCCGGCGCGGGCGGCCAGCACGTCAACAAGACCGAATCCGCCGTTCGCATCACGCATATCCCCACGGGTATCGTGGCCCAGTGCCAGAACCAGCGTTCCCAGCAGAGCAACCGCGACAGTGCCATGCGCGTGCTCAAGGCCCGCCTTTACGCCTATGAGCAGAGCAAGCGCGATGCCGCCCGCCAGGCCGACTATGCCGGCAAGGACGCCATTGCCTTCGGTTCGCAGATACGCACCTATACGCTCCAGCCCTACCGCCTGGTGAAGGATCACCGCACCGGCTGCGAAGCTGGCGACGTGGATGCCGTGCTCGACGGCCGCATCGACGCCTTCCTGCGCGATCACCTGCTCTACAGGCACGAACAGTCGCAGAAATAGCGGCCTTGCGCCTTGCAACGTGTGTGATTTAGGGCTATACAGACTTATCACCCTGTTATAAGGTTCAGGCGTTCCTGAGCGGAAAATACACTGTTTATCCCGCCGTTCCCAGAGGCGGGGCATACTCGAATGTCGGAGAAGTCATGAATAAGAGTGAGCTGATCAAAAACCTCGCAGAGCAGTCCAATATTTCGCTCGATGAAGCCACCCTCGTGGTCAACACTTTCGTGGACTGCATGAAGAACGCTCTTCTTGAAGGCGACCGTGTGGAAATTCGCGGTTTCGGCAGCTTCAAGGTGAAGGAATATGGTTCCTATGCCGGCCGCAACCCCCGCACCGGCGACCGTGTGGAAGTCAGCCCCAAGCGGCTGCCTTTCTTCCGCGCAGGCAAGGAGCTCAAGGAATATCTCAACGACTGATTTTTTCTGAAGACAGGAAGAAGGCAGGCCGTGTGGTCTGCCTTTTTTTTTCGGGCTCTTCCTGCCCTCTTGAGCTTGCTGGCTTTGGGGTGTAGATTCTGCCGAGAAAGAGGTTGTAAGCTATGGCACTTATGCGTTTTGTCTCGTGGAATGTGAACGGCTTCCGCGCTGTGAGCAAGAAGGGCGACTGGGAATGGTTTTCCCGCACTCAGGCCGATGTCGTGGGCCTGCAGGAGACCAAGGCTTCGCCAGACCAGATTCCTGCGGAACAGCGTGAGCCGGAAGGCTGGCATTCGTGGTGGTCTGCCTCCACGGTGAAGAAGGGCTATTCCGGCACGGCCGTGTTCAGCCGCCGCCTGCCGCTGAACGTGGAGCATGAACTGCCGGACCCCGACTATCATGGCGAAGGGCGCGTGGTCCATCTGGAATTTCCCGAACTCCACTTCTTCAATATCTATTTCCCCAACGGCGGCGAGGAGCTTTCCAAGGGCGTGTTCAAGCGCGTGCCCTACAAGATGGGCTTTTTCGATGCCTTTTTCGACTATGCTGAGGAGCTCAGGGCTGAGAAGCCCATCGTGGTCTGCGGCGACTTCAATATCTCGCATCGCGAGATAGATCTCGCACGCCCGAAGGAAAACGTTTATAATACGGGCTTCCTGCCCGAGGAACGCGCCTGGATGGACCGCTTCGTGGAAGCCGGCTATGTGGACAGCTTCCGCCATGTGCATGGCGATGTTGCCGGAGCCTACAGTTGGTGGTCGTACAAGACCCGCGCCCGCGAGAGGAACATTGGCTGGCGTTTGGATTATTTCTTCGTTTCTTCCGAGCTGCGCGACAATATCCGCGATGCATGGATAGAGAACGAGGTCTATGGTTCCGACCATTGCCCTGTGGGGCTGGCTCTGGAACTCTAGAAGCCGGGGAAGGGAAGATGTTTTGCCTCTCTGTTGTGCAAAGGGTACAAAAAAAGCCCCGGTGCAATACCGGGGCGGGAAAGATGGGGCGAATGACCGGGGTTGAACCGACGACCCCCTGGGCCACAACCAGGTGCTCTGCCAACTGAGCTACATTCGCCATGCAGGAGTGATAACTAGTCTATTCCGAGGGAATGGTCAAGCATTTTTTTAGCACTCTCTCGATTTTCTGCCGATTCGGCTTTTCTGGAGGAAAAATTGGACAGTTTTCTCATAGAGGGCGGCGTTCCGCTCAAGGGCACCATATCCGTAAGCGGCTCCAAAAATGCCGCACTGCCCATTATCATGGCTGCCATCGCCGTTGACGGCGACGTGACGTATACTAACGTTCCAGATCTTAGGGATGTGAAGACCACGATCAAGCTGCTCAATATCCTCGGCCGCGAGTCTGCGTTCGAAAATGGGGCAGTTACCGTGAAGAACGGCGAGATGAGCATTGAAGCTCCTTATGACCTTGTGAAGACCATGCGCGCCTCCGTGCTCTGCCTTGGCCCCCTGCTGGCCCGCAAGCGCGAGGCCAAGGTTTCCCTTCCCGGCGGCTGTGCCATCGGCGCCCGCCCCGTGGACCAGCATCTTGCCGCGCTGGAAAAGATGGGAGCGAAGTTCGACCTCGAGCATGGCTATATCCATGGCCGCTGCCCGGAGGGATTGAAGGGGGCTCATATCCGTTTCGATTTCCCCACTGTGGGCGGTACGGAAAACGTGCTCATGGCGGCCTGCCTTGCTGAAGGCGAGACCGTTCTTGAGAACGTGGCACGCGAACCTGAGATCGTGGATCTTGCCAATTTCCTCAATGCCTGCGGCGCGCAGATAGAAGGGCAGGGCAGTACTGTCATCCGCGTACAGGGCGTAGAACGCCTGCACGGATGTGAGTACTCCGTCATGCCCGACCGCATAGAGGCCGGCACGTTCCTCATCGCGGCTGGCGTCACCGGCGGCGAACTTCTGCTGAAGAACTGCCCTATCGGCGACATGTCCGCCGTGGTGGATAAGCTTCGCTCCGCCGGCATGGTCATTGAAGAGACCGATGAAGGCGTGCTCGCCCGGTGTGGGGAAAAT
Organism: Mailhella sp.; assembly: GCA_017411945.1. Taxonomy (GTDB): domain Bacteria; phylum Desulfobacterota; class Desulfovibrionia; order Desulfovibrionales; family Desulfovibrionaceae; genus Mailhella. The sequence goes on along the minus strand of JAFQPD010000076.1, from coordinate 4,289 downwards.
GGCCTCAAGGCTGTGAAGGTGAACACCCGCCCCCATCCCGGCTTTCCTACCGATATGCAGGCTCAGTTCATGGTGCTCATGTGCTGTGCAGAAGGCGGGAGCCTCATGGAAGAGAATATCTTCGAGAACCGCTTCATGCATGTGCAGGAACTGGTGCGCATGGGGGCCGACATCCATGTGACAGGCTCCTCAGCTATGGTCAGCGGTGGTGCGAAGCTCATGGGCGCGCCCGTCATGGCTTCGGACCTGCGTGCCGGCGCTGCTCTGGTACTGGCCGGCCTTGCCGCAGAGGGCGAGACCCGCGTCCAGCGCATCTACCATGTGGACAGAGGCTACGAACATCTCGTTGAAAAGCTTTCTGCCGCAGGTGCAAAGATACGCCGCATAAAAGAAGAAGACTGACAACTGCGCCGGTGCGATGAGTGCCGGCGCTTTTCTGTGCTATGAGCCGCAGCAGTTTGCCTTCGTTGCTTTTTCGCCAGATGCTGATGCTCGTGCTCCTTGCGGGGGCCTGCTCGGTGCGGGCTCCGGAGTTGGGAGCGGCTCTTCTCCTTCTGCTTGTTTTCGTGCCGGAACGGAAAGAGCCTTTTGGAGAGCGAACGCTGAAACTTCTGACGGCCTTCCTGCTTGGCTATGCGGTGACGTGGATATCTGCAGCGGAAGTGCCGGACAAGCCTTCGTGGACCTCCGTGCCTCGTCAGGCAGTGCTTGTGGAGGGAGTAGTCGAAAGCGTGGCCGGCTTGCCCGGCGGCAGAGTTCGCGTGCTTCTTGGCAATGTCGGGCAGACAGGCATTCCGTCAGACTTTGGGGCTGACAGGGCGGAAAGGATGGGCAATGCCATGAAGCCGCCTCGTTTCGCCTTTTCCGAGAGCGGCAGGAAGAGCTATGCCGGAGGCGCGTTTCATGACGAGAAGGCGAAACTTCCGGGGCTGGTGTCTCTGACTCTGGATGCCGGCACGCTGGAAAGGCATGGCCGCCCTGTGACCGGGCAGAAGGTGCAGGCTCTTTTGCGCCTTTTTCCTTCGGGCGGAAGCCGCAACGCATGGGAGAGAGGCCCCGGTGCGTACTGGGCAGCCCGGGAGGTGTGGCACAATGCTCGCCTCGTCAGGATGAAGGGAGAGGCTCTTTTCCTCCGCTTTGATGCCGGCGCGGGCTGGACGTATCCAGCCTTTGCCCGGCGCGAGGCGTGGCGTTCTGAGATGGAGGGCCTGTTCGGAGAAGGAAGCGGCGGCGCATCTTCTCCTTCTTCCGGTGTTCGGACCAGCGTCATGGCGGAGGTTCTTCCGCCGTGGTCGCAGGGCAAGGCTATGCTCACAGCATTGCTCTTCGGCGACCGTTCAGGGCTAAGCCTGCGCACTGTAGATCTTTTCACTCGAGCGGGGCTTGTGCATTCTCTTGCCCTTTCCGGCCAGCATCTGGCCCTTGCCGCGATGTTCGGCGTCCTTTTCGTCTTCCTGCTGTCGCTGGCCATGCCCCGACTGTTCCAGCATCTTTCCAAGAAGGCGTTTGTTGCCTGCGCCGCACTGCCTTTTGCGGTGTGCTATCTGTTCCTTGGCGGAGCGCCGTTTTCTCTGGTGCGTGCCGCCTTCATGATGCTGGCTGGTGCGGTATTCCTCTGCACACGTCGCCCTGCCGCTCCTCTCGATGCGCTCTTTTCCGCAGCCCTTCTGCTGTTTGCAGTATGGCCTCAGGCTGTCTTCGATCTTTCGGTACAGCTTTCCGTCCTTGCCGTTGCGGGCATCATGCTGAGCCTGCCGATGATTTCAGCCGCCAGCGAGCGTATTGCTGTTCGGTTCGACGAGATATGGTATCGACGCTGGATGAAAAAGGCTCTGCGTTGGGCACTGGCCATAGTCATCGTTTCCTTAGCTGCGCAAGCGGCCGTTCTTCCTGTACTTGTTTCCGCTTTCGGCGCGGTGAGCCCTTGCTTCTGGCTGAATCTGCTGTGGCTTCCGCCTCTTACGTTTCTGACTCTGCCACTGGCCGCCCTGGGGCTTGCCCTGCTTATGCTGTCAGGGGAGCAGGGGCTGTCGTCGCTGTTTTTCGAAGCTGCGGCATGGCCTGCCGATGTCATGCTTTCCCTTCTGGAAATGCTGGATGCCGGCGGCTTCCTTCCCTTCATCCAATGTTTCAGGCCTGCACCTCTCAGTTCGCTTGGCTATGGCACGGTACTTGCGGCTATGGCTTTCCTGTTCCAGACAAGAGCCCGACGCAAGCCTGTCAGCCGTTCGCTGAGACGACTGCTGTGCTTCGGACTGCTCTTCATGCTGGCTGGACAGGCTCCGCAATGGCTGGATGATATCAGGGCATCCTTTGAAAGGCGTGTCACGCTTTCCATGATAGACGTAGGAGCGGGGCAGGCCGTTCTGCTGGAATACCCCGGCGGGCGCATGCTCATCGATGGCGGAGGAAGCAACAGCCCCTTCTTCGACTGTGGCAGAAGCATAGTCGCTCCTTTGCTGACGGAAGGCAGGCTGCCTCGGCTCGACGCCGTCATCGTGAGCCATTGCGATGTCGACCATGCCCGCGGTCTGCGCTGGATACTGGAACATTTCCGTGTCGGCGCTCTGTACTGGTCTCCGGTATCGGCGAAACGGGCCGCTGGCGGAGAGGGGAAGGCATTGAGGGAGATAGCAAGGAAGCGCGGTGTTCCGGAAAGGATACTGAAGAGTGGAGACGTGCTGGAGCTTGGCAAGGGACTGAAGGTCGATGTCCTTGCGCCGGAGCTTCCATACGGAGCAACGGTTCCTTCGGAAAAAGAATTGTCCAGCAATGACGCATCGCTGGCCCTGAGAGTTTCCTTGAATGACCAAGGGCTTGCATTGCTGTGTGGCGACATGCAGTCTTCCTCGCTGGGAAGACTGGCGGAAAGCGGACTGGATCTGCGAGCGGAGGCACTCGTTCTTCCGCATCATGGAGCGGCCTCCAGTTTCCACAGGAAGTTCTATGACGCAGCTGCGCCAAAGCTTGCTCTGGCATCAGCTGCTCCATTCAGCCATTTCGGTTTCCCCAGCCGAAAGGTTCGGCAGGAGATGGAAGAACGCGGCATCCCGCTTCTGAGCACCTCTGAGCTTGGCTCGTTCCGCATATGCTGGAAGCGGAAAAACGGAAAATATGTTTTGGGCCGGCCCGTACCTCAGCCATAAAAAACGCCTTCCCCGTCCAGCGAGGAAGGCGTGCTGCCAGTCAGGCCAGCAAGTCTTTTAATTCTTCAAGTATGAGTGCAGGCGTGATGCCTGTGATGCACGCGTTTCCCTTGGAGCAGGCTCCAGACCCGTGGAGCGAACAGGGGCGGCAGGGCATGTCGAGCTGGATGATGCGGTCTTTCTCGCCGGAGGGGAAGAAGCCCCATTCTCGGCAGGTTGGGCCGAACATGGCCAGTGCAGGAGTGCCTACAGCGGTAGCAAGGTGCATGGGGCCGGAATCGCCGGTGACGAGTGCATCCGCACCATTGAGAAGCGCGCAGAGCTTGCGCAGGCTGGTAGCGTTCACGAAGGAGCGTCCGGCCTCGCTTTCGGGCAGGCCTTCGCCGCGCCCCACCCAGAAATATCGTATTCCATTCTCCCGGAGCATGGCGGCGAACTCCATCCATACGTCCATGGGCCAGCTCTTGGCACTGTGCGTGGCAAAGGGGTGCAGGGCGACGAGGGGGCTGCCGTCCATCCGCTGGCCAGCCAGCTTTTCAGAAGCCCAGCTTTTTTCCTCTTCGGAAAGGAAGATGCAGGGGCGAAGAGCTTCCGGACCGGGAACTTCCGTTTCATCGTAAAGGCCGATGGCATAACGCTGGGGAACGTTGTACTTTCTCAGGGCTTCTCCGAAGAACCTTCCCCTGCTCCACAGGAAGATGCGGCGGGCGAAGGACATCTTCTTATAGATGAGGATGGCATCGCGCCAGATGCGGGCCATCATTCCCGTGCGCAGGTTGCGGTGCAGGTCGAGGAGCGGAGAGTCTTTGTACATCTCCATGATGCGGCGGAAGAGTATGGGCTGGTTCTGGCCTCGCAGGTCGGCATCGTCGCAGCCGATGACATTCTGGACAGCAGGATGGTTCTCAAAGAGCGGTTCAAAAGCCTCTTTGGTGACCACCGTAAACATGGTTCCATGCTTTTTGTGCCAGTCGAGGAGGACTCCCGTGGTGAGCACCACGTCGCCCATGGAGCTGAAGCGTACTGCGACCATGTGCTCGTTGCTTATCGTGGCGGAATACCTTGCCATACAAACCTGCCTTTGCGTTTGCCCCTGTTTTACGTCCCCAGCGCGGAAGCGTCAACCTGGGAGATGATGCGGGG
>JAFQPD010000075.1 GCA_017411945.1 Mailhella sp. | reverse complement strand
GGCGCGGGATATCATGACTATCTTGCAGTCCACGCAGGGGTTCATGGCCGAACCGTAGCCGTGGGCAGGGCCGCGCTTCAGAAGCTCGACGAATTCTGGGCTCACGTCCACGGGGTCGATGTCGAGGCCGTATTCCTTCGCCCAGCGCTCTATGCGCTTGGGGTGGCCGAAGAAGGGCGAGAAGAAGTGCAGGCACTTGACCTTCAAGCCCTGCTCCATCACCAGCCGGGCGGCGAGGATGCTGTCCAGCCCGCCCGAGAAAAGTGCTATGCCGTCGTAGTTTTTCATGGCTCTTTGATAGATGCTAACCGCCGCTCTGGCAAGTGTTCTCTTGCTCCCGGCGAACTGTTTTGCTATCTTATTCCTACTAAACCCACAGGGAGATATCTGTAATGGCCAAAAAGCCTCTCATTTCCGCTGAAGACGCTCGCCGCGAGGCGCTCAAGACGGCCCTCAGCACCATCGAACGCAAGTATGGTCAGGGCGCTGTCATGAAGCTTTCCGATGGCGCGCATGTTCAGGTTCCTGTCATCCCCACCGGCTCCATCGGCCTCGACCTTGCCCTTGGCATAGGCGGCGTGCCTCGCGGCCGCGTGACTGAGATATACGGCCCCGAATCTTCGGGCAAGACTACCCTCACCCTGCATATCATCGCCGAATGCCAGCGCATGGGCGGCGTGGCGGCCTTCATCGACGCCGAACACGCCCTCGACGTGACGTATGCTGCGCGCCTCGGCGTGAAGACCGATGAACTGCTCATCTCCCAGCCCGACCATGGCGAGCAGGCTCTCGACATAGCCGACATGCTCGTGCGTTCCGGCGCTGTGGACATCGTCGTCATCGACTCCGTGGCCGCGCTCATCCCGCAGGCCGAACTCGATGGAGCCATGGGCGAGACCCAGGTGGGCGGTCAGGCTCGCCTCATGTCGCACGCCATGCGCAAGCTCACCGGCACCATCCACAAGTCCCGCACCTGTGTCATCTTCATCAACCAGATCCGCATGAAGATAGGCCAGATGGGCTACGGCAGCCCCGAAACCACCACCGGCGGCAACGCCCTCAAGTTCTACAGCTCCGTGCGCATGGACATACGCCGCACGCAGACCCTGAAGGACAAGGACGAAGCCTACGGTTCCCTCACCCGCGTGAAGGTGGTGAAAAACAAGATGGCTCCCCCCTTCCGCGAAGCCAAGTTCGACATCATCTGGGGCACGGGCATCTCCCGCTCCGGCGAGATACTCGACATGGCCGTGGAGGCCGGCATCGTGGACAAGAGCGGCGCCTGGTTCGCCTATGGTGACGAAAAGCTCGGACAGGGCCGCGACCGCGTGCGCGACCTGCTGAACGAAAACCTCGCACTTCGTGACGAGATAGAAGCCAAGGTGCGCGAGCATCTCGGCTTCGGAGAGGGGATGCCCGCGGCTTCGGCTGCTGAATTCCCTGCAGGTGAAGACGCCTACGACGAATATTGATACGACCCGACCTTGAACGCTGCGCAGGGGAGGGGACTCCCCTGCCTGCATTAAAAGCAAGCCCTTCATAAGGAGATACTATGCTCACCGCCAAAGAGATCCGTCATAAATTCCTTGAATACTTCCGCAAGCATGGCCACGCCATCGAGCCTTCCTCTTCCCTCGTGCCCAAGGACGACCCCACGCTGATGTTCACCAACGCCGGCATGGTGCAGTTCAAGAAGATGTACCTCGGCCAGGAGAAGCGTTCCTATAATTGCGCCGCCACCGCCCAGAAGTGCCTCCGCGTGAGCGGCAAGCACAACGACCTCGAAAACGTGGGCCGCACCGCCCGCCACCATACCTTCTTCGAAATGCTGGGCAACTTCGCCTTCGCCTCCTACTTCAAGCGCGAAGCCATCGGCTTTGCCTGGGAGTTCATCACCGAAGAGCTGAAGCTCCCCAAGGAACGCCTCTACGTCTCCGTGTTCCAGGACGACGACGAAGCCTTCGAGCTCTGGCAGGAAGTGGCCGGCATCTCCCCCGACCGCATCATCCGCATGGGCGAGAAGGACAACTTCTGGACCATGGGCGACACCGGCCCCTGCGGCCCCTGTTCTGAAATCTACGTCGATCAGGGCGAAGACATGAAGTGCGGCCCGGACTGCGGCATCGGCAAGTGCGACTGCGACCGCTTCCTCGAGATCTGGAACCTCGTGTTCACCCAGTACGACCAGAAGAAGCCCGGCGAGCGCGAACTGCTCGAACATCCTAACATCGATACCGGCATGGGCCTCGAGCGCATCGCCGCCATCTGCCAGGGCAAGCGTTCCAACTTCGACTGCGACCTGTTCCAGGACATCATCCAGTACGCCGCTTCCGTGGCCGGCGTGGAATATTCTTTCTCCGCTCCCGACACCAACGATGTGGACACCGCCCTGCGCGTCATCGCCGACCACAGCCGTTCCACGGCCTTCATGATCGCCGACGGCATCCTGCCTTCGAACGAAGGCCGCGGCTACGTCCTTCGCCGCCTCATCCGCCGCGCCCTGCGCTTCTCCACCCTCATGGGCGTGCAGGAAGCCTTCCTCTACAAGACCGTGGGCAAGGTTGTCGAAGTCATGGGCGACGACTACCCCGAGCTTCGCGAACACGCCGACTTCATTTCCAAGGTGGTCTTTGAGGAAGAGAACCGCTTCCGCGTGACCCTCGACAAGGGCCTCGCCATGCTCGACAGCGAGCTCGCCGCCCTTGCCGCGGAAGGCAAGTCCGTCATCCCCGGCGAAGTGGCCTTCCGCCTCAACGACACCTTCGGCTTCCCGCTCGACATCGTTTCCGACGTGGCCTACAAGCGCGGCTTCACTGTGGACGAGGAAGGCTTCCTCGAACACATGCAGGCCCAGCGTGAACGTGCCCGCGCAGCCTGGAAGGGCTCCGGCGAAAAGGACCTTGCCGGCCGCTTCAAGGGCCTGCTCGAAGAAGGCGTTCAGTCCGAGTTCGTGGGCTACGACTTCCTCAAGGCCGATTCCCGCATCGTGGCCCTGCTCGATGAAGACGCCCTGCCCGTGGACGCTCTGAACGCTGGCGACAAGGGCTTTGTCGTTACCCTCAAAACTCCCTTCTACGGTGCCGGCGGCGGTCAGGTGGGCGACACCGGCTTTATTGCCGCTCCTGAAGGCAAGCTCAAGGTCACCGACACCATGAAGCCCATGCCCACTCTCATCGTGATGCAGGTGGAAGTGACCGAAGGCACCGTGCATGCCGATCAGGAAGTGCATCTTGAAGTGACTGAAGGCGTCCGTTTCGACACCATGCGCAACCACTCCTGCACCCATCTCCTGCAGGCCGCCCTGCGCAAGGTGCTGGGCACCCATGTGCATCAGGCCGGCTCTTCCGTCGGCCCCGATCACCTGCGCTTCGACTTCACCCACATCAAGGCCATGACTCCCGAAGAGATCAGCGCAGTCGAGCGTGAAGTGAACGCCATGATCCTTGCCGATCATCCCGTGGTGGCCAGGCAGATGAGTTATGACGAAGCCGTGCAGACCGGCGCGCTGGCCCTGTTCAACGAAAAGTACGGGGATCAGGTGCGTGTGCTCTTCATGGGCTCCGAAGGCGAAACTCCCTGCTCCGTGGAATTCTGCGGCGGCACTCACCTTTCCCGCACTGGCCAGGCCGGCTCCTTCGTCATCCTGTCTGAAGGCGGCGTGGCCGCTGGCGTGCGCCGCATCGAAGCGGCTACCGGCTGGAACGCCTACGAAGTCATGGCCAAGCGTCGCGCCGAGCTGAACGAGCTCTCCGCCATGCTCAAGGTGCGCTCTTCCGACATCGCCTCCCGCGTGGACGCCATGCAGAAGGAGATCAAGGCCCTGCGCAAGGAACTCGAGAAGGCTCAGGCCGCTTCCTGCGGCGACGTGATGAGCAATGTGGAAGAGATCGGCGGCGTCAAGGTGCTGGCGGTCAAGGCCGGCGCCATGAACGTCAAGGCTCTGCGCGAAATGATGGACGACGTGCGTTCCAAGCTGCCTTCCGGCGTTGCCTGCCTCGTGGGCGAAGACACCGGCAAGGCCCAGATGCTGCTCTATGTCTCCAAGGATCTGCACGACCGCTTCACCGCCCCCGCCCTCATCAAGGACGTGGCTGCAGCTATCGCCGGCTCCGGCGGCGGCCGTCCCGATCAGGCCCAGGCCGGCGGCACCAACCCGGCCGGCATCGACGAAGCCTTCAAGATCCTGAAGGAAAAGATTCAGGGATAAGGAATAGATTTGCGGGGAAGGGAAGGAAACTTTCGGGAAGGATATGCTTTAAATTTTATTCATTTGAAATAAAAGGATAAAATTTAATATATCCAGCTTGATACCCACAGAAATACTCACATTTTTTAAAGATGTGACTGGATTTCTCTGGACGGATGTGAGTATCCATTTTCGGTTCTTTCGAAGCCCCCTTATACTCCATAAGACCACCGGGCCGCCTTAGGGCGGCCCTTATCTTTTAATTAGCGGCATGGCAGAAAGTTTGACTCATCTTATTCTTGGCGAGGGCGCATAATCTTCGGATTCCTCCTTGCGAGAAGTGCTCCTCTTCCTTCTCTCCTCTTCGGTCTTCATTTTGGCGATAGTCACATCTCCGCGAGTCCCGAAAGAGACCCGCGCAATGCGGCTGGCGTATTCGAGCTTGGCTTCTCTGGTGGTGCGTTGCTCTGCCCACTTGCTCTCGTTCAGAATCGTATTGATGGACGTGTTGACGTCATACCCGTCTAGGCGCATCCGCAGGGCGATTTCAGCATCAATCCGAGAACCATCAGCGTTTTCTCCGAGTTTCTTTTGAGCCTTTTGCAGATACCCTTCATAATAGGGGCGGAAGTCAGAAGTTCCCGTAAAAGTGAATTTCTCAATATGCAAGCCGGGAAGAAGTCTTTTCCGTTGTCGCCACAGTATGGACTTACGAGAACCATTTCGAGAGAGCCAGCTCCTGAAGGATTGAGTTTCGATGCACGGTCTGCCCTGACTTTCCACAACCTGTCGGATTTTCCTTTTCTCCTGTGCCTGTTGTTCCTTCAAGAAGTGCCGCCCGATGTTCATGATGGGAAGGCCATACCGAGAAAGCTTACGGTGTGCTCCGTGTTGACGGGCTTTCTGTTCATCTTCCCAGCGTTGAAGCGCGTCCTTTTTCCGATTCAGGATGAGGGCGCGTTTCTTCTTTTCTGCCGCCTGTTCCTGCTGATACTCCTGCCACTCATCTTTAAATATGGTCTCAGCTTCGGTGATAGGTTCAGGCTTGGGGAGTGTCTTTTCCTTGGGATAATCCCCCTCCTCAAATTCGCCCAGTTTCATGACCAGCTTCGGCATACTGAATGTCCTGTCCACGCTTGATGCCTTGAGCGCTGCGTCACCTACCCAGACCAACGCTCCCGAACCTTTCTTCTCGAAGCGCAATCCTACTGATTCAAGCCTCGTGTGGAGTTCTCGCCATGAGGTTGCATTTTTAATTATGTCCAGCCCTCGCTCTCGCGCAATGTGCTGGGCGGACTTTTCGCCGGTGGCGTTTTCCAAATCAGCTGCCTGAGGACAGAGTTTCGGGTAATCTCGCTTGCTCAAAGACAAGTAGTTCCCAAACTGAGCAGGCTCATAGACGCTGTTCTCTTCGCTGGCCCAGCCCTGAATTCTTTCGAGCTTGGCTATAGCAAGGTGGGCTCGGTCGATGTCGAAACCTCGGTTCGGGCGGTGAACCTTCAGCGTATCGGGGTTCACCCTGTTTACCAGAATATGGACGTGCAGATTATCCGTGTTCTTATGCACGGCATAGAACGCCTGATGCTCTTTCCACTCCATGAGCTGGAGGAAATATTGGACGGCAAAGTCCACCTTTTCAGGTGTGGGCTGTTCCCCATCCTTCCAGCTCAGAACCCAATGTGCGACAGGCATTTTGCTTTGGACGGACTCTTCAGCAAGGGCGATCATTTCGTTCTTCTGGGCGGCTCGTGTCGTGGTCAGAAAGTTCAGTGTACCAGAATGCGCCAGCTTCTCCTTGCCGTGGTCATCGTGTGTGGCGAAGATGTAGTCCACCAGCTCTGAAATCATGACAGTCTTGGACTTGCTGAAGTTCGTGCGCTTCATCTTCTTGACGATCATTCTCGACTTAGCCTCTCGATGGCTTGTTGGACTGCCTCAAGCGCGGCTTCCATCTTCGGCAAAGCCTGCTGACCGCCAGTCTCTCGGACAGTTTCAAAGTTATGCTTGAGCAGACCACCCAGCCGCCGGAGTTCTCGGATAGTCTGATTGTCGGTGCGTGACGTGACGGGCCTGCCGCCGAAGCAAATTCGCCGGATGTACTCCGAAACCGAGATTCCCGCCGCGTCTGCCTGCCTTGCCAGTCTTTCGTTTTCCTCGGCACTGAGCCGCAAGGTGCGGCGTGCCTCAAAACGGCCTCTGCCG
>JAFQPD010000074.1 GCA_017411945.1 Mailhella sp. | reverse complement strand
GGCGGGGGGTCGGCGCACAACCCGCCGCTTGGCGGCGGCGCCTCCGGCGGGGTCACGGAAGGGGCGCGTTGACCGAAGATGGTCAAGGCTCAATCCTGCCATGAAAATTTTCCTGACCACATATCCTGCGGCTCGGCACGGCTTGCGAAGCAAGGCGGACGAGCCGCAGAAATATGGGGGTCTGGGGGAGATTATCTCCCCCAGAAAAAAATAAAAAATATCTCAAGGACATTCCTCTTATGGCGTCGAATCTTGTGCAGTATCCGGGTGCGGGCTGTATTGTTGAGTTCATGCAGGGCAACGAGCCGCAGATAGCGTGGGTGATGGAAGAGCAGAAGGGCAAGGTGCGCCTTTTCCTGCCGAACCGCCGCGAGACCACGCTTTCGTCTGCCCGTCTCCTGCCGTGGTCCGGGCCGAGCTATCCCGCCGCCCAGAGCAAGGACGCCATGGTGGAATATCTCGAGAAGCATGGAGAACGCCGCAAGCGTCTTTCTGCCGAAGTCGCTCCCGTGGAGCTGTGGGAGATGGCGCAGGGAGAACTGCCCAAAGCCAGCGCCGAGTGGTTCGCGGAGCTGGGCTACACCAGCCCCGACATCGACACCATAGCCGCCTGCGGCCGCGCCCTCCTTTCCTGCAAGACGCATTTCCGCTTCCAGCCCCCGGAATTCGAGATCTACGATGCCGGCACTGTGGAGTCCCGCCGTCAGGCCGAAGAGGCCGCCCGCATGCGCGAGGCCATGGTGCTGGGCGGTGCGGACTGGTTCCGCCGCCTCTGGGAGGCCCGCATCGGCCGCCATGCCGCCCCGAACCCTGACGACGCCCCTGCCGATCCGGTACGCGGCCGCCTTGAGCACATGCTCCGTTCCCGCATGGCCGACCCTGAGACCGTTGAGGACGACGCCCTCTGGAAGCAGGTCACCAAGGGCCTGCCCGACGATCCGCATCTTCCTCTCCTGCTGGCCATGACCTGGGGCCTCGTGCCTGAGCATCATAACTACTGGCTGGACCGTGCCGACTACGAGGCCGGCACCGCGTGGGAGGAAGCCCACGCCGACGCGACGGCCGCTCTTATTGCCGCCGTGGCGGATGAGGCACAGCTTCCGCCCGCAGACGATACCCCCTTCATCAGCATCGACAGCGCCACCACCCGCGACATAGACGACGCCTTCCATATCGTCCGGGCCGAAGACGGCGGCTGGGATGTTGAAGTGGCCCTTGCCTGCCCTGCATGGTTCTGGGACTTTGAGTCTCCTCTGGGGAAGGCCGTGTTCGACCGCGCGACCAGCCTCTATCTGCCCGAAGGCAACTGCCATATGATGCCCGAAGCCCTGGGCGAAGGCGCGTTCAGCCTTTTCGAAGGGCAGAAGCGTCCTTCCCTCGTGGTGAGTGCGCACATCGGCCCCGACGGCGCGCTGAGCGATGGCCGCTTTCGCACCGCTGCCGTGACGCTGGCGAAGAACCTCACCTATCCCGACTGCGAGGCCGTCATCGAAGGCCGCGAGGAAGGCGACAGCCCGGCCTCCGCGTGGGCGGAGCAGCTTGCCCTTGCCGCTGAGATGAGCCGCGTTCGCCTCGACTACCGTGTAGAGCAGGGGGCCGTCATCATCGAGCGGCCCGACCTCGACTTCGAGCTTGAAGGCGAAGGCGCGAACGTGAAAGTGAGCATACGCGAGACCGATGCCGCTCCTGCCGCCATGCTCCTTGTGGCAGAGCTCATGATAGTTGCCAACGCCGTTCTGGCCGACTGGGCCGTGAAGAACGACGTGGCCCTCCTTTTCCGCACGCAGGATGTGGCTGTGCCCCGCGAGTATGCTGGCGTGTGGCGTTCCGCGCCGGACATCGCCCGCGTTGTGCGCATCATGGTGGCTGCCTCGCTGGATGTTCAGCCCCGCCCCCATGCGGGCATGGGCCTTGCAGCCTACAGCCCCGTCACCTCTCCTCTGCGCCGCTTCCCCGACCTTGTGAACGAGGCCCAGCTCCTGCATTTCCTGCGCCACGGAGAGCCTCGGTGGAGCCGCGAACAGCTCACGTCCATGCTTCTGCCTCTGGGCATGCGCCTAGAAGCCGCCGGCCAGGTACAGCGTTTCCGCCCCCGCTACTGGAAGTACCTTTATATCCAGCAGCAGGTCGCCCAGCACCCCAACGAATGCATATGGCGCGCCGAAGTGGCAGAAGAGAGCGATATGTGGGTGAACGTGAATCTTCCGGAGGTCCAGCTCGGCCTGCGTGCCAAACGCCAGCTCTTCGGCGAGAAGGTTTTCCCCGGGCAGGAATTCATGGTTCGCCTCGGCAAGGTCAACCCCCTACGCAATGAAGCCGTCATTCTCGATGTTCAGGAATTCTAGTGAGTTGTATAGGGCACCTTTGAACAGTTGCCCATCAGCCGCCGCTGGTATATAAAGAAAGCCGACTTTTCCGCATATGCCAAGGAGAATACATGCCTGCTCAAAAGGCTTCGAATATCATGAGGGCTTTCCTGCTCCTCTGCATGGCTCTGTCGCTCACGGCCTGCCTTCCTAAGGACCTGTTCAAGGTCAGTGCCGATCAGGCGCATCAGGAAGCTGTGGAGTCCGTGGGCACGCTCGATGCCGAGCTTGCCATGGACCGAGAGATAGAGGAGGCCAGCCTGTCGCCTTCCAGCCTCGTAGGCAGCGACAACGTGAGCGTTGCCGCCCTTTCTTCTACTGATATCATGGTAGGCAGCTCCCTCGAACTTTCCGAAGAGGACTATTCGCTTCTTCCTGCCGGCCTCCTGATGCTGGAAGGCCCGGAAGCATTGCCTGAGCCGGGATACGTTCCCCGCATAGCGGCCAGCAGCGTCACCCGTACGCCCGCCCCTGGCTCTGCCGAGGCCAGGGCTCTGGCTGCCTTCAATACGAAGCAGCTCCTCTGCCGCCCCGGCGACAGGGTGTGCATGACCTCCCCCTACGGCGTGCGCCGCGGCAAACGCGTGCATAAGGGCATCGACATCCGTGCGCCTCTCGGTTCGCCCATCATGGCCTTCAAGAGCGGCGTGGTCACCAGGGCCGGGTACAACCGCACCTACGGCTATGTGGTGGATATCCAGCAGGACGACGGCCTCCTTGCCCGCTACGCCCACATGAGCCAGATACTTACCCACAAGGGCGCACGAGTGACCAAGGGCCTGCGCATAGGCCGCATAGGTTCCACGGGCCGCTCCACCGGCCCGCATCTGCATTTCGAACTGCTCAGGGACAACAGGCAGACCAATCCCATGGTTTTCCTGAACAGCCTCGATCATCTGGTGAAGCAGGGCAACGCGCAGGACTATGAGGCCGCCCGTAAGGCCCTCGCTGAACGAGGCCCCCACAAGAAGGGCAAGCGAGCCAAGGCTACCTCCGGCAAGAGGACCGGCAAGAGGGCCGGCAAGGCCAAGGCCATGCCTGCTACCTATAAGATACAGAGCGGCGATACCCTTTGGGACATCGCCCGCGCCTACGGTACCAGCGTGAGTGCCATACAGGCCGCCAACGGCGGCAGCATCAAGAACCTGAAGCCCGGCAAGACCATACGCATGCCCAAGCGTTAGCCACATTCAGCAGAAAAGCTTTTCCGACCTCCCGAAGACCTTCCGTTTTCGGGAGGTCTCTTTTTTTTGCTCTGATTCTCATGTGGCTGGACTTCATTACAATATCCCTCTCAATCCTGAGGGGCTAGGCTCCTTCTTGAATACGGCTGCCCTTATGGGCCGCCCAAACAAAAGGAGGAACCATGCACCTTACCCCGCGTGAAATGGACAAGCTTCTCGTTCTGACGCTGGGCGAAGTGGCCCGCCGACGCAAAGAGCGCGGGCTCAAGCTCAATCATCCCGAAGCCGTGGCCTTCATAACGTCGGTCGCACTGGATGAGGCCCGTTCCGGCAAAACTGTGGAAGAAGTGATGAACATGGCTCGCAAGGCTCTCACCCGCGCCGATGTCATGGAAGGCGTGCCCGAGATGATCCCTTTCGTTCAGCTCGAGGCCGTGTTCACGGACGGCAGCAGGCTCGTCACCGTACATGATCCCATATGCTGATTTTCCGCAGAGTTCCCCGCAACCGCAACCGCAGTTCCTCTTCCTGCGGCGCATAAGGAGAATACCTTGGAAATGAAAGAAAAAACTCCGGTCGGCGGCGTCATCTACGCCGAGGCCCCGGTTTCCTTCAATGAAGGCAGGCCCGTCACTGTCATCAAGGTCCGCAACACCGGCGACCGCCCCATCCAGATAGGTTCGCATTTCCACTTTTTCGAAGTGAACCGCGCTCTGGAGTTCGACAGGGCCGCCGCCTACGGCATGCGCCTGAACATCGCTTCCACCACGGCGGTGCGCTTCGAGCCCGGCGATGAGAAGACTGTGGAGCTCGTGCCCTTCGGCGGCCTTCGTGCCGCGTACGGCTTCAACGATCTCGTGGATTCCTGGACCGGCGATGCCCACGCCAGGGCCGTCAATATAGCGAAGGCCGATGCCCTCGGCTTCAAGAATGTCAGGCACTAGGGAGGGACCATGCCGCAGATCTCAAGAAAAGAATATTCTTCCCTGTTCGGCCCCACCGTGGGCGACCGCATCCGCCTCGGCGACACTGACCTCTATGTGGAGATAGAGAAGGACCTGCGCGGCTACGGCGACGAGTCCATCTACGGCGGCGGCAAGACCCTGCGCGCCGGCATGGGAGGCGATTCCCGCTCCAGCCGCGACAACGGCGTTCTGGACATCGTCATCACCAATGTGACCATCATCGATGCCGTGCAGGGCGTCATCAAGGCTGACGTGGGCATACGCGACGGCATCATCGTCGGCATCGGCAAGTCCGGCAACCCTGCGGTGATGGACGGCGTGGATCCGAACCTCGTGGTCGGCAACTCGACGGACGCCATTTCCGGCGAGCACCTCATACTCACGGCGGGCGGTATAGACACCCACGTCCACCTCATCTCTCCCCAGCAGGGCGAGGCGGCTATCTGCAACGGCGTGACCACGTTCTTCGGCGGCGGCGTAGGCCCGACGGACGGCACCAACGGTACCACCATCACTCCTGGCGAGTGGAACATACACCGCATGCTCGAAGCCGCGGAAGATATGCCTGTGAACATGGGCCTTCTGGCAAAAGGCCATGCCAGCTCGCCGCTCCCTCTGCGCGAGCAGATAGAGGCTGGCGCCTGCGGCTTCAAGATTCATGAGGACTGGGGCTCCATGCCTTCCATGATACGCCATGCCCTTGCCGTGGCCGACGAGATGGACGTGCAGGTCTCCATCCACACCGATACCCTGAACGAAGCCGGCTATGTGGAAGACACCATCGCCGCCATGGAAGGCCGCGTCATCCACACCTACCACACCGAAGGCGCGGGCGGCGGCCACGCCCCGGACATCATCAAGGCCGTCTCGTATCCCAACGTTCTGCCTAGCTCCACCAATCCTACGCTGCCCTTCGGCATCAATTCGCAGGCCGAGCTTTTCGATATGATCATGGTCTGCCACAACCTCAACCACAACGTTCCTTCGGACGTGTCCTTCGCCGAAAGCCGCGTGCGCGCCGAGACCATAGCCGCCGAGAACGTGCTGCACGACATGGGGGCCATATCCTGTTTCTCCAGCGATTCTCAGGCCATGGGCCGCGTGGGCGAGAACTGGCTCCGCGCCGTGCAGACCGCCAGCGTCATGAAGGCGTCCCGGGGGCCGCTCCCTGAAGACTGCGACAGGAACGACAATTTCCGCGTGCTCCGCTATGTGGCCAAGGTGACTATCAACCCTGCCATCATCCAGGGCGTATCTCACCTCATCGGTTCGGTGGAGAAGGGCAAAGTGGCCGACCTCGTGCTCTGGGATCCGCGCTTCTTCGGTGCCAAGCCCCAGATGGTGCTCAAGGGCGGCATGATAGCCTGGTCCGTCATGGGCGACCCCAACGCTTCCCTGCCCACGCCTCAGCCTGTCATCTACCGCCCCATGTTCGGCGGCATCGGCCTCAGGAAGCAGACCGGGCGCATCACCTTCGTCTCGCAGGCGGCCAAGGAGCTGGGCGTATGCGGGAAGCTGGGCCTCAGGAGCCGTGTGGAAGCCGTGCGCGGCATGCGCGCCCTTTCCAAGCACTGCATGGTACGCAACTCCTTCCTGCCCAAGGTGGAGGTCGATCCAGAGACCTTCGCGGTCACGGTGGACGGCGTCCATGCGACTGTGCCTGCGGCGAAGAGCATCCCGCTCAGCCAGCTCTACTTCTTCAGCTAGGCGGATCGTATGGAGATATTCGATTCCATTCTCGGCAATGCCGCCGACGGGGCCTGGAAAGAACGTCTCGCAGGAGCGCAGGTGGACTGGCTGGAACTCAGCCAGTGGGACGCCCAGAAAAACCGCTTCCGCAAGAAGACGGAGGGTGGGCGCAGCATGGCCGTAGCTCTTGAGCGCGGCCAGGCCCTGCGCGACGGGGACATACTCGACTGGGACGAGGCCGGGCGGCGGGCCGTGGTCTGCCGCATACGGCTCAGCCCCGTCATGGCTGTGGACATGGCCGCCCTCGGCGGCCGCCCCAGAGAAGAGGCCCTTGCTTCTGCCGTGCGCCTCGGCCACGCGCTGGGCAACCAGCACTGGCCGGCGGTGGTGCAGGGCAGTACTGTCTTCGTTCCCGTTTCCACCGACGAGAAGGTCATGGCGTCCGTCATGGATACCCATGCCGTTCCGGGCATAAGCTATGTTTTCCTTTCCGGGGAAGACGTGCTTGCCCTGCTGGACGAGCATGAGGCCCGCCTTCTTTTCGGCGGGGCGGAGCAGGGCGGGCATCACCATGTACACGAGCCCCTGCTAAGCCATGGCTTCGGACGAGAGCACAGGCACGGGGATGGGAGCGTGCCTCACAGCCATGATATCGACTGCGGCCCCCACGGGCGGCGGCACAGGGGGCGCAGGCATGGGCACCATAAGGAGCTGGGCTGCCATGGATAGGGCGGGCATCCTTTCTCTGGCCCGCCTCATGCAGTTCGGCGATTCCATGCTGCCCACGGGAGCCTTCGCGTTCTCCGGGGCGTTGGAATCCGCCGTCCAGAAGGGGGCTGTGCACGATGCGGCAACGCTCCAGCAGTATGTGGTCTCGGCCTTGCGGCAATGCGCCACTGGCGATGCCGTGGGGCTGGACCGCGCCCTGCGCCGCCTTTGCGCCGACCCGGTGAGCATGGGAGCCCCCGTGAGCGATGCGGCTCTTTCCCGCCTGCGGACCATCGACCTTGCGCTCTACCGCCGCAAGCTGCCGGAAGAGTTCCGCGACATGATGACGCGCACGGGACGCAAGCTGGCTGAGCTTGCCGCCAGCATGACGTGTTCTCCTCTGGCCGACCGCTGGATGCGCCAGCTCCGCATGGGCTCTTCTCCGGGTTGCTACCCCGTATCGCTGGCGGTGCTCTTCGCCGCCTCCGCCTTTTCCCAGTTCCCTCTGCGCCATGCCGAGGGGAGCGAGGAGGGGGATGCCGAGGTGGAATCTCTCGTGCAGGAGGCTCTCACCACCTACTTCTATGGCGTGGCCATGGGGCTGCTCAACGCCGCGCTCCGCCTCATGCGCGTCACGCACTACGACGTGCAGCGCATCATGTATCGCAGTTCCGAACTTTTTCCCGAACTCTGCCGCCGCACGGCCGAGACTCCGCTGGACCGCATGACGGGCTATGCTCCCATGACGGACATCTTCGCGGCTGTCCATTCGCAGGGGCGGGTACGGCTTTTCATGAGCTGAAAAAGGACAAGATATGAAAAAGATAACTCGCATAGGCGTCGGCGGGCCCGTGGGCTCTGGAAAGACGGCCGTCATCGAGGCTGTCGTGCCCCTGCTCATGCGCGAAGGCGTGCGTCCGCTCATCATAACGAACGACGTCGTCACCACCGAGGACGCCCAGCATGTGCGCCGCGCCCTTGCCGGCGTGCTTGCCCCTGAGCGCATCGTGGGCGTGGAGACCGGGGCCTGCCCGCATACCGCCATACGCGAAGATCCCAGCATGAATCTTGCCGCCGTGGAAGACCTTGAAGAGCGCTTCCCGGACAGCGACGTCATCTTCATCGAGAGCGGCGGCGACAACCTCACCCTCACCTTCAGCCCGGCTCTGGCCGACTTCTTCATCTATGTCATCGACGTGGCCGCCGGCGACAAGATACCCCGCAAGAGCGGCCCGGGCATCTGCCAGTCGGATATCCTCGTCATCAACAAGGAAGACCTCGCCCCCTATGTAGGGGCAAGCCTCGAGGTCATGGAACGCGATGCCCGCCTCATGCGCGGCGAACGCCCCTTCCTTTTCACCAACTGCATGACAGGCCGCAACATCGACACTCTTGCCGAATGGATATTGGAGGACGCACTTTTCGATGTGCCGCGCCGCAAGGTCTCCGCAGGGGAGGCCGTCCATGCCTGAGGCCGTGTCCTTTGAAAGTGCGGGGCTGGGTTTCTGCCCGGACTGTTCCAGCTTCGAGTCCTCGCGCGATGCCGTGCTCGGCATGGGGGCGAGGGCAGGGGAGCTTGCGGCCTTCCGAGGCGAGCCGCCGCAGATGGCCAGCGGCACGGCAGGCAAGGCGGGCTATCTCCGCCTCGACTTCCGCCGCGATGAGGAGCTGGGGCGCACAGTCCTTGCGGACATGGATCGCCGCGCCCCTCTCCTCGCCCAGAAGGCCCTCTACTGGGAGGAATCCCAGCCGGGCATGGCCTGCGTCATCGTCATCGCCTCGTCGGGATGCGTCGTCCAGGGCGACAGGCTCGCACTGGACGTACATTCCGGCCCGGGCTCCTGCGCTCTCGTGACCACGCAGAGCGCGACCAAGGTTCACAGCATGGGGCACAGCTATGCTTCCCAGCTCCAGCGTTTCCGCCTCGAGGAAGAGAGCTATCTGGAATATATGCCCGACCCGCTCATCCTGCACAGGCATTCCCGCTATCTGCAGGATACCCTTGTCACGCTTCCGGCTTCGGCTTCCTTCGTCTATGGGGAACTCGTCGTGCCCGGGCGGCGATGGCATCATGAGGAGGAGCTTTTCGGCTTCGACCTTTATTCGGCGGGCCTGCAGATATCGCGGCCCGGAGCAGGGGAGGATGACGCGCTCTTCGAAGAACGCCTCGTGCTCGACCCCGGCGAGACGGACTTCCGCAATATCGGCATCATGGGCGGCTTCGAGGTATTGGGCTCCGTCTACGCCCTTCTGCCGGAACGGCATACGGCAGGCATCAAGAATGCCATTGGTTCCGACGTGACGGATTCGCTGGCCTGGGGCGCGTCGGTGCTTCCTCGCGGGGCCGGGTTGGCCCTGCGGGTTCTGGGGCGCGATACTGGCAAAGTGCGCACGAAGATGCGCGAGTTCCATTCCCTTGTGCGCGAAGCCGTGCTGGGCAGGCCGCTTCCTCCTGAATTCCTCTGGCGATGAATTTCCGCCGAAAGGACAGCTTATGACAGAGAAAAAGGATGCATGGGCCTGCAGGGTCGAGAACTGCCGGTTCCTGTGTATGGTGGATACGCTCCTGCGCGGTGCAGGGCAGGTCATGTTTCAGGATTCCGCATGGTGCGGGCTTTTCTTCCTTGCGGGCATCTTCTGGGGAGCATGGGCGGAGGGCATACCCGAAGTCGCCGTGGGGGCCGTCGTCGGCCTCGCGGTGGGGACTCTGGCCGCCTGCATGCTGGGAGCTCCGAAGGAAGACATACGCAAGGGACTGCACGGCTACAACGGCATTCTCGTAGGCTGTGCTCTCCCCACCTTCTTCGGGGCGAACACGACCTGCTGGACGCTGGTCGTTGTCGGAGCTTTCTTCTCCACGGTCATCATGATGGCCGTCTCGCGCTTCCTGCGGACCTGGAAGGTCTCGGCCATGACCGGCCCCTTCGTGTTCACCACCTGGATCATCCTGCTGGCATCGTACAACTTCGCGCGCTTCAAGATCACGGGCCTGCCGCATCCCACGCTTCCGGTACAGCCTGCCGAAGCCGTGGCCGCTCTGCCCGGCCTGGAAGTTCTGGCGCGCGCCACGCTCAAGGGCGTCTCGCAGGTCTTCCTCATCGGGAACGAGGTCACGGGTCTGCTTTTCCTCATCGGCCTTGCCGCGTCTTCGCTTCCGGCGTCCATCTTCGCGTGGTGCGGTTCTGTCGTCGCCATAGCCACAGCTGCTTTCC
Source organism: Mailhella sp. (assembly GCA_017411945.1). Taxonomy (GTDB): domain Bacteria; phylum Desulfobacterota; class Desulfovibrionia; order Desulfovibrionales; family Desulfovibrionaceae; genus Mailhella. The sequence goes on along the minus strand of JAFQPD010000074.1, from coordinate 8,867 downwards.
TCGGCGCGGACGAAGGGGCAGTGGCCGGCGGGCTTTACCAGTTCAGCGCAGTGCTCACGGCCATAGGGCTGGGCTCTGCCTTCTACAGCCCGAACTGGCGAGTCATCCTCTACGCCCTGCTCGGCACTGTGTTCACTGTGGTGGCGCAGGGCGCGCTCAACGTGGCCCTTGCTCCTCTGGGCATACCCACGCTCACCTTCCCCTTCGTCATCGCCGCATGGCTTTTCCTCCTGCCGAACATTCAGTTCATGCCGGAGAGCCACCGCGAACCTTCACCCTCAGCCTGACAGGAGGTTCCTATGCCTGTTGCCGATACTGGCGATACCGCCTTCATACTGTTCTGCACGGCTCTTGTCTGCCTCATGACGCCGGGGCTCGCCTTTTTCTATGGCGGGCTCGTGCGGCGCAAGAACGTGCTCACCATCATGATGCAGAGCTTCATCTCCATGGGCGTCATTGCCGTCATCTGGATATTCGGCGGCTTCAGCCTTGCCTTCGGGCCCAGCGTGAACGGCATCATCGGCGACATCAGCTACCACTTCGCTCTGGACAAGGTGGGCGCGGCTCCCAGCCCGGACTATGCCAGCACCGTGCCTTTCATCCTCTTCTTCGCCTACCAGCTCATGTTCGCCATCATCACGCCTGCGCTCATCACGGGAGCGTTCGCCGGGCGTTTCAACTTCCGGGGCTATCTGCAGTTCCTCGTGCTGTGGATGATACTCGTCTATCTCCCGGCCTGCCACTGGATATGGGGCGGCGGCTTCCTTGCCCGCCTCGGCGTGGCGGACTTCGCCGGAGGCATCGTCATCCATGTGAGCGCGGGCTTCGCGGCTCTCGCCACGGTGATGTTCCTCGGCCCGCGCGACGACATCGCCCCGGGCGAGAAGGCAGAGCCGAACAATCTTCCCCTCGTGGCTGTGGGCGCCGGCCTTCTGTGGTTCGGCTGGTTCGGCTTCAACGCGGGCGGCGCGTACGCGGCTGACGACCTTGCTTCCTACGCCTTCACCAACACGACCATTTCCGGCTCCATCGCCATGCTGGTCTGGATGCTCCTGGACTGGAGGCATGAGCGCAGGCCTTCCTTCTCCGGCGTTCTCGTGGGCGCGGTGGCCGGGCTTGCCACCATCACCCCGGCGGCTGGCTACGTTCCTCCGTGGGCGGCTATCGTCATCGGTGCGGCTGGCGCGGCGGTCTGCTACTTCGCCAAGTGCGTTCAGGAGAGGTTCCGTTTCGACGACGCCCTCGAAGTATGGCGCGCCCATGGCATGGGCGGCGTGACAGGCGCGCTGCTCATAGGCGTGTTCGCCTCGAAGTCCATCAATGCTGTGGAAGCGAGCGTGGAGCAGTTCTTCATACAGCTCCTCGGCATTGCCGTGGTCGCCATATGGTCTTTCGGTGTGAGCTGGTTCATCCTGAAGTTCATCAGCCGTTATGGCCCCATCCGCGTGAGCCGCGATCAGGAACTGCGCGGTCTCGACGAGGCCCTGCATGGCGAATCGGCCTACCGGCTCTAGATCTCGGCGAGGGCGGCGGACGTTCCCGTCTGCCGCCCTGCATTGACAGAGCGGAGAAAACACAGGATTCTTCAGTCACGGAGAAATTCCATGGATTCCATACTCTTCATTGCCCTTGGCGGCGCACTGGGCGCGCTGTGCCGCTTCTGGGCGGGCCTTGCCGCTTCGGCCCTGTTCGGCTCGCGCTTCCCGGCGGGAACGCTCATCGTCAACGTCGCAGGCTCTTTCCTTATAGGACTGACAGCCTCCGCCATTGCCGCTGGACGCATTGCCCCCAGCCCGTGGGACGACCTTGTCATGCAGGGCTTCTGCGGTGCACTGACCACGTTTTCCACGTTCTCCATGGACAGTTTCCGGCTTTTCCGCGAAGGCCGCATGTGGAGCGCGTGGGTGAACCTCGCCCTCAGCATGGCCCTCTGCCTCGGCGCGGCCTCTCTGGGCCTTTCCCTGTTCTCTCCGGGCACTCTTTCCGCCCCTGCGCATCCCTAGGAGGGAGGAATATGAATCGCAATATCCTGCTTTCTCTGCCAGTCCTTCTTGGCGGTGCGCTGGGCGCGCTGTGCCGCGTGCACGGGAACTCCGCTGTCATGGCGGCTATGGGAGGCCATTTCCCGCTGGGCATCCTGTGCGTCAACATGGCGGGCTCTTTCGTGATGGGGCTGCTCATGGGACTGCTTTCGCGCATGGGGCAGGGCTGTCCTGCCGGGCCGTGGCTGAACGCATTCCTCGGCACGGGCTTCCTTGGCGGCTTCACCACGTTTTCGTCCTTCGCTCTGGATACCGTGAGGCTCTGGCAGGGCGGGCATATGAATTTCGCACTGCTGAACATTGGCCTCAACGCCGCGCTCTGCGTGGCTCTGGCCGGGCTGGGCTGGCTCATGGCCTCTCCGCATGAGGAGGATGCGTGAGCATTCTGGAAGATGCGGGCAAGGGCAGGGCGGAAAGAGGGGGAGAAGCCAGCCGGAACTGGTGCGTCTATCTGCTCACCTGTGCGGACGGCACCCTCTACTGCGGCGTGACCAGCGACATGGAGAGGCGCCTCGCCATGCATAACGGGCTTCTGGCTGGCGGTGCAAAATATACGCGCGGCCGCCGGCCCGTGAGCCTGACAGCCTGTGCCGATGGCCTCACGCGAGGGGAAGCCCTGCGGCTCGAAGCGAAGGTGAAGAAGAAGCCGAGGAGCGGGAAGGTGGCGGCTCTCCTTGGAACGAGGGGAAGCGGCCCGGAGAGCTGAACAGGGCATCCCGCTCCGCCGGAGGCTCCTCCGCTCTTGACCATCTGAGCATGCCGGAATATGCTTTTTCATTCGAAAAATCCTCGCAAGGATGTGTAATAAAAATGAGGATCCGCTTTTTCCATGGCCTTCGCGCCATGCTCTCCTTCGTGTTTGCCCTTGTCTTCGCTGTTCAGGTTCAGGCCGCTACGCTCATCGACATCTACGGCCCGGGCCAGAACCAGATCAAGCTCTCTCTTGCATCGCCCCTTACCGGGCCGGAACAGGAGGCCAAGGGCCTTGGCGCAGAACTCCATCAGGAGATCGACAAGAATCTCAAGTTCCTGCCTTTCATGAATCTTGTTCCTCCTGCCGCCATCCTCGGCGGCACTGTCCTTTCCGGCTGGCAGAGCGAGGGCATAGATTTCCGCCGCTTCCAGATAGCCGGAGCCGACCTTGTGGTCACTGCCTACTGGCCTGCCGGCGACAGCGAGAATTCTACCGTCGAGCTTCGCGTGTTCGAGACCTTCTCCGGCAAGTTCGTCTTCGGCAATGCCTATGCCGGAGTGACGAAGCAGGAAGTCGCCAACGTGGCCGACCGCTTCTGCGACGACCTCATGTACGCCCTCACCGGCGGCCGCGGCTTCTTCAGCAGCACTGTCGCCTTCGTGAAGGGCGATGGCCAGAAGCGCGACGTGTGGCTGGTGCGCCCCACGGGCCGCGACCTTCGTCAGGTCACTGATCTGCCGGGCACGGCCCTTTCCCCCTCCTGGTCTCCTGACGGCCGCTACATCGTGTTCAGCCATCGCGACGACCGCACCTACGCCCTTGGCGTATGGAACCGCCTCGACAATAAGGTGACGCGCATACGCTTCCCCGGCAATACTGTCATCGGCCCCTGCTTCCTGCCGGACAATCGCGTGGCCGTGAGCCTTTCCACGGGCCGCTACCCCGACATCTTCCTGCTCGACCGTCAGTTCAAGCGCGAACGTGCGCTTGAGCAGAGCTCCGCCATCAACGTTTCCCCTTCCTTCGATGCTACCGGCACCAAGATGGCCTTCACGTCCAGCCGCCTCGGAGGCCCGCAGGTCTTCCTGAAGGACCTGAATACCGGTGTGGTCACCCGCGTGAGCAAGGAAGGCCCCTATAATTCCGAACCCTGCATCAGCCCGGACGGCACGCTCATCGCCTATACCAAGGGTACGCCTCAGGGCTTCCGCATTTTCGTGTATGACATGGTCACGGGCTTCGACCAGCAGGTTTCCTACGGCCCCGGCAATGACGAACAGCCCGCCTTTGCTCCAGACAGCTACTTCGTGGCCTTCACTTCCACCAGAAGCGGCAAGCAGCAGATTTATCTCACAACTCGCCACGGCGGCCCTGCCCGGCATATGCCCACCGGTCCCGGTGTCGCTTCTTTCCCGCGCTGGGGCAAATAGCAATTAAAAGCTTGACAAGGCATATCGCCCGGAGCGATATTCGAAGTTGGTCCAAGTATAAATTTCTTTCTTTGGCGGAGTTCCCTCCGAAGCCTAAGGAAGAGCAATATCAGGAAACTCTCAGGAGGAGTTAACATGAAGTCTCTCAAGACCCTCGCTATGGTTGCCGTGCTCGGCCTCGGCCTCGCCATGGGTGCCGGCTGCGCCAAGAACGCTGACGAACTGGCTCCCGCTCCCGTCGCTGCTCCCGCCGTCTCCACCAAGGCTATCAGCAAGGCCCTCACCAAGAACGTTGTGTACTTCGATTTCAACAAGTACGACATCAAGGCTGAATACCGCGACATGCTCCAGGGCATGGCCGATACTCTGAAGCAGTATCCCTCCATCGTGGTGCTCATCGCCGGCAACTGCGACGAACGCGGCACTGAAGAATACAACCAGGCTCTCGGCGAACGCCGCGCCCGCGCTGTGTATGATTACCTCGTCCGCCTCGGCGTGCCCGCCGAACAGCTCGATGTGATCTCCTTCGGTGAAGACCGTCCCGCCGTCAAGGGCTCCAACGAAGAAGCCTGGGCTAAGAACCGCCGCGACAACTTCACCATCATGGCTTACTAATTCATAGGAAAAAGGCCGCATGCTTTTGTGTTGTGCGGTCTTTTTTCATCCGGGGCGTAGCGCAGCGGTAGCGCGCCTGCTTTGGGAGCAGGATGTCGCTGGTTCGATCCCAGTCGCCCCGACCATTTATGGCAGAGCATGCAGCGTTGCATGCTCTGTTTTTTTAATGGCACGAACAAAAGAAAAGAAGCGGCATAGCGCATTGCGCAAAGGGCGGTGCAATGAGGGAAGAGGCGGCACAGACCTTGAGATATTACAATGAAAGGGCGGAAGCCTTCTGCCTTGATACCAGAGACGTGGATCTCTCTACGTTTCAGGTGGAATTCATGGGATATCTGCCGGAGGGCGGGAGGATACTCGATCTCGGCTGCGGCGCAGGAAGGGACAGCAAGGCTTTTCTGGAGGCCGGCTTTCAGGTGACGGCCGTCGATGGTTCAGTGGAACTATGCCGTATCGCAAGTGAATTTATCGGCCAGCCCGTGCTATGCTCCACGTTTCAGGACTATGTTCCTGAAGAGGAATTTGACGGCATATGGGCCTGCGCCTCTCTGCTCCATATCCCCTCGGAAGAGCTGGTTGGAATCATGGCCAGGCTGGCAGGAAGCCTGCGCCGGGGAGGATGTTTCCACGTCTCGTTCAAATATGGAGATTTTCGAGGTGTGCGGAATGGAAGGTTCTTTCAGGATATGACGGAAGACTCTCTGAGGAAACTGCTCAAGGACATTTCCGAACTGGAAGTCGTCTCCACGAAGATCTCCGGCGATGTGCGTGCAGGGAGAGAGAAGGAACTGTGGCTGAATGTCCTTCTGAGGAAGGCATAGCCCACATCTGCCGATTCTGGGATGCAGATATTTCGCCTCCGTCAGACTCGTTCTGGCGGGGGCTTTTTTCATGGCCTTGAGGCGTCTCTGAAGCCTTTGCCTCGAAGAAGCGGAAGAGGGAAGCAGGGGGCCATGCACCGCTGAACGACAGTTAAACACAAAAGGCCGGAGCTTTTCAGCTCCGGCCTTGAGTGTCTTTGGTCCGTGGGGATTATCCCCTATACGCTATTAGTTGGCAGCCTTCTTGGCAACCAGTTCTTCGGAGATGCTGGCGGGCACCTTTTCGTAGTGGTCGAACTGCATGCTGAAGGTGGCGCGGCCCTGAGAACGGGAACGCAGGTCGGTGGCGTAGCCGAACATTTCGGAGAGCGGCACATGGCAGGCAATGACCTGAGCGCCGGCGCGGGGCTCCATGCCCTGCACCTTGCCGCGGCGGCCGTTGAGGTCGCCCATGACGTCGCCGAGATATTCTTCGGGAGTGACCACTTCAACGCTCATGATGGGTTCGAGCAGAACGGGGCTGGCCTTGCGCATGGCGTCCTTGATGGCCATGGAGCCGGCCACATAGAAGGCCTGTTCGGAGGAGTCGACTTCGTGGTAGGAGCCGAACACCAGGTTGACCTTGACGTCCACGGCGGGGAAACCGGCGAGAACGCCGCTCTTCAGAGCGTCCTGCATACCCTTGTCGATAGCAGGGATGTATTCCTTGGGAATCACGCCGCCAGTGATGGAGTTGACGAACTCGTAGCCCTTGCCGGGATTGGGTTCGACTTCGATGACAGCGTGACCGTACTGACCGCGGCCGCCAGACTGCTTGGCGTACTTGGTGTCAGACTTGGAGGGCTTGGTGATGGTTTCGCGGTACGCAACCTGGGGCTTGCCCACGTTGGCGTTCACGTTGAATTCGCGGGTGAGGCGGTCCACGATGATGTCAAGGTGGAGTTCGCCCATGCCGGCGATGAGGGTCTGGCCGGTTTCTTCGTCGCTGGTCACGCGGAAGGAGGGGTCTTCCTTGGCGAGCTTGTTCAGAGCGGCGGAGAGGGCGTCGCGGTCAGCTTTGGTCTTGGGCTCGATGGCAACCTGGATAACGGGATCCGGGATGTTCAGGGATTCGAGCACGATGGGCTTTTCGGCGGAGCACAGGGTGTCGCCGGTGCCGACGTTCTTGAGGCCCACGAGGGCGACGATGTCGCCAGCGCCGGCCCACTTGATTTCTTCGCGCTTGTTAGCGTGCATGCGCACGATACGGCCGATGCGTTCGGTCTTGCCGGTCTTGGAGTTGAGCACGGACATGCCGGGTTCAACGTAGCCGGAGTAGATGCGGAAGAAGCTCAGGTGGCCGATGTAGGGGTCGGCGGCGAGCTTGAAGATGAGGCCGGCCATGGGGGCCTTGTCATCGTTGGGGCAGGTCACTTCTTCTTCGCTGCGCACCAGGGTGCCCTTCATTTCCTCGATGTCGAGGGGGGAAGGCAGGTAGGTGATGATAGCATCGAGAAGGAGCTGAACGCCCACGTTGCGGAAAGCGGTGCCGCAAACAACGGGAACGATATCCTGAGCGATGGTGGCCTTACGGATGCAGTAATGGATGTCTTCTTCAGACAGGGTGCCTTCTTCGAGGTACTTTTCCATCATGGCTTCATCCTGTTCAGCCACGGCTTCCATCATTTCAAGACGCTTCTCTTCGTACAGATCGACGAGGTCGGCAGGGATCTCTTCTTCCCAGAAGTCAGCACCCTTGGTTTCCTTGTCGAACATGATGGCCTTGCCGCGGATCAGGTCCACAACGCCACGGAATTCGTCTTCGTGGCCGATGGGCAGCTGGAGCATCACGGGGTTGGCCTTCAGGCGGTCGCGGATGGTCTGCACAGAGCGGAAGAAGTCGGCGCCGATACGGTCCATCTTGTTGATGAAGCAGATACGGGGGACGTTGTAAGCGTTAGCCTGACGCCAAACGGTTTCAGACTGGGGCTCAACGCCGTTCACGCCGTCGAACACGGCCACAGCACCGTCGAGCACGCGCAGGGAACGTTCGACTTCGATGGTGAAGTCCACGTGGCCGGGGGTGTCGATGATGTTGATGGTCTTGCCCTTCCACTGGCAGTGGGTAGCGGCAGAGGTAATGGTGATGCCGCGTTCCTTTTCCTGTTCCATCCAGTCCATAGTGGACTCACCTTCGTGAGTTTCACCAATCTTGTGGGTAACGCCAGTATAGAAAAGGATACGTTCGGTGGTGGTAGTCTTACCGGCGTCAATATGGGCCATAATGCCGATATTGCGCAGATCCTTGAGTTCGAAGGTACGGTTAGACATAGTCGGCCTACCAGCGGAAGTGGGCGAAAGCCTTGTTGGCTTCGGCCATACGATGAGTGTCTTCGCGCTTCTTCACGGAGCCGCCGCGGTTGTTGTAAGCATCGATCAGTTCAGCGGAGAGCTTGTTGATCATGCCCTTTTCGCCACGGGCGCGGGAATAGGTGATGAGCCAGCGGAGAGCCAGGGAGACCTGACGTTCAGGGCGCACTTCGACGGGCACCTGATAGTTGGCGCCGCCGACGCGGCGGGACTTGACTTCCACGTGGGGCTTCACGTTTTCCACAGCCTTTTCGAAAGCGTGCAGAGCTTCTTCGCCGGTCTTTTCACCGAGGATTTCGAGAGAGCGGTAGAAGATGGTTTCAGCCGGGCCCTTCTTGCCGTCGTACATGAGACGGTTCACGAAACGGGCAACAAGGCGGCTGTTGTAAATCGGATCAGGCAAAATTTCCCTTTTAGCGACGGGACCTTTGCGGGGCATGGTGATTCCTCCGTAAAAATGTTGGATGGCCTTCAGAACCACTGGAAGGCCATAAAAATGGCAGAGCCTAAGCTCAATGGGCGCCCACACGAAGCCTTGCTTCGCGGGCTTCGCCGCCAGCCTTGCGGCATGGCGAAGTGGTCAGCCCGTACTGCACGAACTGCGCCTGTCGCGCAGCCGTGCCGCTTACTTCTTAGGACGCTTGGCGCCGTACTTGGAACGGGCCTGGCGACGATCGTTCACGCCGGCGGTGTCCAGGGTACCACGGACGATGTGGTAACGGACACCGGGAAGGTCCTTCACACGGCCGCCGCGAATCATCACGACGGAGTGTTCCTGAAGGTTGTGGCCTTCGCCGGGGATGTAAGCGGAAACTTCGATACCGTTGGTCAGGCGCACACGGGCGACCTTACGGAGAGCGGAGTTAGGCTTCTTGGGGGTGGTGGTGTACACGCGGGTGCACACGCCGCGGCGCTG
>JAFQPD010000011.1 GCA_017411945.1 Mailhella sp. | reverse complement strand
CTCCGGCATGGACGCCTGGGACAGCGTGAACTCCCGCATCATGGACAGCACCAGCTGGTCCGGCACCGTGGGCGTGCAGGCTGAAAAGGGCAACATGACCTTCGGCCTGAACTACGGCGTGCAGGCTTCCTCCAACGAGACTGATCAGAACGTGCAGGTCAAGTTCGGCTGGAAGTTCTAATACAACTCTCTGAATCGTCCTTTGCACCCTTGGTACGATTCAGTGCCGTCGCTTCTTCCCCGCCAAGTGGAAGCGACACCCCGGCAGGCAGAACGCTGACTGGTTGGATGCGCTGCCTGCCGGGTTCCCCAAATTTGCCATTCCCGTGGCAAAGCGCCGTTCCATCCTTCAAAACTGAAACGGCAGGCCACATGTCAGGCGGCCATTCGTGAGAGTCCGCCTGTCATCAGGCATCAGAAAAAGGCCGTGATTCCGTTATTCCGGAATCACGGCCTTTTTCTACCGCATTATGCCGTTCTGCGCCTCTAAATTATGCTTATAATCATTGATATCAAGTTAGTATCACACAACTGCCACCGCATGAGAAAAGCGTGATGCTCAGCCGACATCAAATTCCTGCCTGATCAAGGAGAAGCGATAGGAAGGGCAGATCGTTGTCAGTAGTTCAAGAGGCGATCTTTCAAAGCATCCATGCAGCCAGAGAACAGCCAAGGGAATAAAAAAGAGCTGCTCCACTCTGATGAGGGAATGCAATCCCTACGACTAGGGGGGGCAAAGCCAGGAGCCCGAACGCTTTTTGAACTCATGAGCTTTTCCAGGAACGTGGAACCTCTTCGAGAAATGGGCTCACCTCATGGCTACGAACTCTCCCATCGCAAAGACAAGATGTTCCCTTTACTTCATCTTGCCCTGTGCGCCTTCAAAGGCGGCACGCATGACGAGGCGGCGACGACCGCGGCGTGTGCGCAGGGTGCGCCAGGAGAACGGAAGAGCGATGAGCATGAAGACCAGCGCGATGGGATGCGCCTTGCGCAGGAGGTAGAAACGAGCCCGGATGAATTTCACGTCGTCTTCGGGAGAGAGTTCGGGGTCGTCGGTGATATCGAGGAAGGGCGTGAGGTTGGATGCATCGCAGCCGGCGCGATGCACGAGGGCACCGGGAGCCCAGTTCAGGGCGAAGCCGGCCTTCTTGGCGCGTATGCCGTATTCCACGTCTTCATAGAAGCCGCTGAAACGCTCATCAAAAAGGCCTATCGTTTCCGCCATGCCGCGGGTGATGATGCAGGATGCATCGGAAACGTAGTCCAGCTTCTGGGCAACTTCCCTGCGGTCGGAAAGGCCATGGCGTTCAAGCCCCTTGTCCAGCGGTATCTGGTGGCCGGTCCAGCGGCTCCAACGGCCGCCGCCAGCGCATTCGAGGATATCGGAGTCGCCCACGAGCTGGGTGGAGCCCACCATGCCTATGGGCAGCTTGAGGTCTTCGTCGTCAAGGTGGCGCAGGAGAGCCGCCAATGCGAAGGATTCGGGGCGGGCGTCGTTGCGCAGAAGCCAGAACGCATGGCAGTCGCGGTCGTAGAGCAGGAAGCGCATGCCTGTGTTCATGGCGCCGGCGAGCGTTTCGGGCTCTTCAAGGCGCAGGAGCACGAGCTGGCCGCCGGAAACGTCTGAGCCGTAGACTTCCACCGGCTCTTCGAGGCCGTACTTCTCGGCAATGCGGCTCCAGCCTTCGAGGATATGGTCCGCCACTTCATTGTCGGAACCGTTGTCGCATACCACAATGCGGCGCGGCAGGTCGCTCTGCGCATGCACGCATTCAAGGCAGGCCAGCGTGTTCTGCCAGTCGTTATAGGTAAGGATGATGACGCCGACTTCCGTATGTTCCATAACGAATCCTCCAAGGGGTGATTCCCTAATATCGCGAAGCGTACGGCTCACGTCAAGGAAGAATCAGCACGGGGAGCAGAAACAAAGGCCCTTCCCCTACCCTGCCCCATGGTGTAGCATATTCTCCAAAGGAGTTCCCATGTCTGGCTGGCTCATATTCATCTTTGCCATTGCGGCGTTCTCTGCAGCAGCTCTTCTTGCCTATGTCCGGCGTGCCCGCAGCGCGGGCGACTGCGTGCTCACGGCTCACGGGCTCATACTTCTGCTGGGCCTCATTCTGGCAAGCATTGGCGTTGCCCTGCTAAAGCTTATGTCGCGCTGATGCGCTCCATGCAGCAGAAAAGCCCCGGCGTTTGACGCCAGGGCTTTTTTCCGACTGCGTGAAGGAGGACGGCACAGCCGGACAAGGAGGACTGAAGCTAAAACTGCCTGCTAGAGAAGATGAGCGCGCAGGTCGGCAGGGTCGCGGGGAGAGAGAAGAGCGGGAGCTACGTCGAACACCGTCTTCGCGCCGCAGTGCCCCTTCTGGGCAAGGCGGAAGGCGGCGCGGGCATACGCGACGAGAACGCTGGAAGTGAACTCAGGGTTGGAACCCAGCTTCAGGGAGTATTCGATGATATGCCCGGTCTCGCCGTTCGCGCCGGTGTTGCCAGTGCGAATAACGAAGCCTCCGTGCGGGATGCCCTTATGGTCGCGGTCCAGCTCTTCCTGTGAAATGAAGTTCACAGTGGTGTCGTAATCCGCGAAGTAATTGGGCATGGTCTTGATCTCGTTCTCAATGGCGGCGAGGTCGGCGCCTTCCTCAGCCACCACCCAGCACTCACGCAGATGCTTCTGGCGGGTAGTGAGATCGGGGCAGGAGCCGGAACGCACGGCGTCCATGGCAGCTTCCACGGGCACTGTGTACTGACGGGCGTCCTTCACGCCCTTCACGCGGCGGATGGCATCGGAATGCCCCTGCGAAACACCGCGGCCCCAGAAGGTGTAATCCTTGCCCTGAGGCAGGATGCATTCCGCGTAAAGGCGGTTCAGGGAGAACATGCCGGGATCCCAGCCCACGGAAATGATGCCCACCGTACCGGCGGGGCGGGCGGCGGCATCCACGGCGGCGAAGTGCGCGGGTATCTTGGCATGGGTGTCAAAGCTGTCCACCACGTTGAACATCGCGGCCAGTTCCGGGGTCTGCCTGGGCAGATCGGTAGCACTGCCGCCGCAAAGCACCATAACATCGACCTTGCCCTTCCAGCTTTCGATATCGGCCAGGGCGCAGACAGGCACGCCTTCGGCAAGTATCTTCACAGAGGCAGGGTCCCGGCGGGAAAAGACAGCCGCGAGCTCCATGTCGGGGTTGGCCGCAACGGCAAGCTCTACTCCGCGCCCAAGGTTTCCGTAACCGACTATGCCTATCCTGATCTTCGACATGATATGAAAGCTCCGTAAGGAAGAGGTTCAAGACTGTGTGGAAACGCGCTAGGCGGCAAATGGCCCGAACTGGAAAACTTGCCGGAGCACCCGTTTCCGCAGTTCCGAAGATACGGCTTCAGCTTGGAAAGTCAAGAAAAAATAACATTTTTGCAAAGAAAACCCAGGATTTTACCCTTATCATGACAAAAATGTCAAAAAACATGTCCTTTCCCAGCGGCAACGCCTGAGCTCTCCCCTCACACTTTTCCTCACCCCTTGTGCCTGCTCCCCAAAAAGCGAAAGCCCCTCCTCTTGCGAGGAAGGGCTTTCGCTCTTTTTCCATACGCCTCAGTCTGCTGAGACAGGGGCACTGAACTGCATATTATAAAGGGTGCGGTAAAGCCCGTTCGGTATGGCCATGAGCTCCTCATGCGTACCGAGTTCCGCCAGATCGCCTTCGTTGATGACAGCGATGCGGTTGGCGTTCTTCACGGTAGACAGGCGGTGAGCGATGACGAACACGGTCTTATCCTTCATGAGGTTGTCGATAGCCCTCTGCACGATCTCTTCCGACTTGTTGTCGAGGGCGGAAGTCGCTTCGTCGAGGATAACGATGGGCGCATTCTTCAGGAAGGCGCGGGCAATGGCCACACGCTGCTTCTGGCCGCCGGAAAGCAGGATGCCGCGTTCGCCAATATAGGTTTCCACGCCCTTGTCCAGCGTCTTGATGAAGTCGGCAAGGCAGGCACTCTCAAGGGCCTGCGCCACTTCTTCATCCGTGGCGTCGGGCTTGCCGAGCAGTATGTTTTCCTTGATAGTGCCGTCGAAGAGGAAGTTGTCCTGGAAGACCACGGCAATGTTCTGGCGAAGGTCGTGCAGGCTGAAGTCGCGGATATCCACGCCGTCTATTTTGATGCTGCCCTTCTGCACATCGTAGAATCGGGGAATGAGGCTCACCAGAGTGCTCTTGCCGCCGCCGGAGTTGCCCACGAGGGCTATCATCTCGCCGACTTTGACATCAAGATTGATGTTGCGAAGCACTTCCACGCCCTTGGTGTAGGAGAAGCTGACGTTCTCGAACTTCACGCCCTGCAGTACTGCGCCGAGAGGCTTGGTCTCTTCCTTCTCGACAAGGACGTCGGGGCGGTCGAGGATAGCGAACACTCGCTCGATGGCCAGGAAGGACTGCTGGACATGCACGGCAACATTGCTGATATTTTTCAGCGGAGTGTAGAGCATGAGCAGAGCCGTGAGGAACGAAACGAAGTTGCCGGGGGTGATGGTGCCCTGCACGATGAGCCAGCTGCCGTAGGCTATGGCAAGGCCAAGACCTATGGATATGACGAAGTGCATGAAGGGCGAAAGCCATGCCGTGCGGCGGGTTATGGCTATGACGAGATTGAACACATCGTCCAGCAGCCTGTTGAAGTTCTGCTTCTGACGCTCCTGAAGGTTATAGGCGGCAATGGTGCGGTTGCCCGCGAAGGTCTCGTTATAGGTGGTGTTCACCTGATACATGCACTGGTTATTCTTGGAAACCAGCGACTTGATGAGCTTCTTCACCTTCGTGAGCGGAGCCACGGCTACGACGAGGATAAAAATAGCTACGATGGAAAGCTGCCAGGAATTATAGAGAAGTACGCCTACGAGTGCGACGGAAGAACATATGCGGGTAAGAAAGCTCTTCAGATTGCTCAGCAGACCGGAGCAGGCAGCTTGAGCGTCCTGATTGAAGCGGATAAGAATTTCGCCGGAAGTCTTCTTGTCAAAATAGGCCGGCTCAATGTCCACCAGCTTTTCGTAGAGCCGCCGGCGCACGGCCATGGTGAGCTTGCCGCCGACCCATGCGTTCAGATAGGTTCCGCCGAAGTTCAGCAGGCCCTGCACCGTGGTGAAGCCCACGATGAGGATGGGGATGAACCACGGGGCTTCCATGTTCTTGCCCACCACAACGACGTCGGTGTAGGGCTTGAGGAACAGCGCGATGGCGGCATCGAGCCCGCCTACAGGTATGCAGATGAGAAGCGAGAGCAGTGCGATGGGCCATATGGGTTTGACGAAGGGCCACATGCGGCTGTAGTTCACATAGAACTGATTGCTCTGCAGCTTTTGCTTTATGCTCATAAAATCTCCGGAAAAACAGCGGAAAGCCGCACGCTTTCCTTGCAGGGGGCAGCCTTCGGCAAGGCGGCCTTCCTCATTACTCGACGGTCACGCTCTTGGCAAGGTTGCGCGGCTGGTCCACGTCCTTGCCGAGATAATCCGCCACGCAATAGCTGAAAAGCTGAAGCGCGGGCAGGGCGAGGAAGCTCGCCGCCACGGGATGGGCTTCTGGCAATACCCACAGCTCTTCCGCCGCAAGCTCGGGGGCCTTGCCGCCCCTTTCCTGAACGAGCGCGATGACACGCCCCTGGCGGGCCAGCACTTCCTGGATATTGGACTTGACCTTCGGGTAAAGCGCATCGTCCAAAGCCAGAGCGAAGGTGGGGAACTGCGGATCGATGAGGGCGATAGGGCCGTGCTTCATTTCTCCGGAAGCATAGCCTTCGGCATGGATATAGGAAAGCTCCTTGAGCTTGAGCGCGCCTTCGAGGGCGAGGGCATGGCACTGCCCGCGGCCAAGGTAGAAGAAGCTTCGGGCCGAAGCGAAGCGCAGAGCCAGCGCAGCCGCCCTTTCCTGCATGGCCGGCAGGGCCGAGGCCAGAAGCTGGGGCAGGCCGACAAGGGCATGGAGAAGAGCGGAATCCTTCACAGCCGGAACGCGGCGCTGGCCATAATAGGCGGCCATGAGGGCGACGAGCGTCATCTGGCTGCACATGGCCTTGGTAGAGGCCACGCTTATCTCAGGGCCGGCCTGCGTATAAAGCACCACGTCCGCCTCTCGGGCGATGGAGGAGCCCACGACGTTGCACAGGCCTATGACCTTGCAGCCCTTTTCCTTCGCAAGGCGAAGGGCGGCAAGGGTATCCGCAGTCTCGCCGGACTGACTGATGACCATGACGGCCTCATCCTGGCGGAGTATGGGATCGCGGTAGCGGAATTCTGAGGCGATATCGAGCACGGTGGGGATGCCGCCGACGTTCTCCAGAAGCTGCTGTCCCCAGAGGCCGGCATTGTACGAAGTTCCGCAGGCGACTATGTGCAGACGGCTGGGCACAGGAAGAGCATCCAGCTCATGGAGAGAGACGCGGAGGCCTTCCCCGTCGCGGTGCAGACGGCCGCTGAGGCAGTCCGTGACGACGCGGGGCTGTTCCATGATCTCCTTGAGCATGAAGTGCTTGTAGCCGTCCTTGGCGGCGGCCTGCATGTCCCACGGGATATGGCTCACAGACTTGGCGATGGGGGAAAGATCCTTCAGCGAGAAGACCTCCCACTTCGCGCCCTCGATGCGCGCTATCTCCCCGTCTTCAAGGAAAACCACTTCACGGGTATAGGGCAGGAAGGCAGGAATGTCGGATGCCACGAAGCATTCTCCCACGCCTACGCCCATGAGGAGAGGGGCGGCCATGCGGGCCGCATAGATGATGCCGGGCTCTTCGGGAGCGAGGAGCACAACGGCATACGCACCATGGGCGCGGCGAAGCGCGGCGGCAAAAGCCTCGCGCAGGCTGGGAGCGGCCTTGCGCTCTTCGCCTATGAGATGGGCCAGCACTTCCGTATCGGTCTCGGAGAGGAAGACGTGCCCCTTTTCGACAAGCTCTTCCTTTATCTCCTGAAAGTTCTCGATGATGCCGTTGTGGATGATGGCCATGTCGCCATCCTGCGAAAGATGCGGATGCGCATTGCGCTCCACGGGCAGACCATGCGTGGCCCAACGGGTATGGCCGATGCCGGCAGTGGCCAGAAGGCAGGGGTTGCCCTCCAGCTTGGCTTCCAGAGCAGCGAGCTTGCCGGCGGCCTTCACGACCTCCAGCTTCCCGGCCTGCTCGAAGGCCACACCGGAAGAATCATAGCCGCGATATTCAAGGCGATGCAGGCCTTCGATGAGCAGAGGAACTGCCGGACGATGCCCGCTATAGCCGATGATCCCGCACATAGATGAACTCCTTTAAAAGGGAACGTACCGCCGTTATACCTTCCTAACGCCGGTGCGGCAAGAAAATCATATGAGATCCGGCACGAAAAGGGCCCGCCGACTTTCCAGCGGCAGGCCCTTCCTTCCATAAATCAGAAATTCAGTCCTTTTCCGCGGGAGACGCTTCGGCAGGAGCGGCCGGCTCACCTTCGGCAGGAAGGGCGTTGGCCGGTTCGGGGAGCTTGGGGAGCTCCAGAGAAGGAAGATCGCCGAAAGCCGGTTCTATATTGTCTATCATGGCCATTATCTGAACGGTGACATCCGCTTCGGGGCTGGCGGAAAGCATGTTCTCAGCACTAAAGATGCCGAACAGGCCGTTCTCCTGGCTGTACTTGTCGAAGACGTTCTTCATCACAGTCTGGATGACATTGCCCACATGCTCCTGGTCGCGGCGGATGACATCCTGCATGAACTCCACATGTTCCTGCAGCCTGCGCTCCAGCCGGGCGGCCTCTCCATCGTTCTGCTCGCCGCGGGCCTTCTCAAGGGAGGCCAGGGTTTCCTTGAGCACGCCCTGCGCCTTGCTTTCGAGTTCGGAAAGGCGGTCGAAGCCGGCCTTGCCGATGCGGCTGTCCTGGTAGAGCTTGGATATCTGAACCACGCCGAACTGCGGGGCAGGCTTCTGGGCCTCCCGCTCTTCATGGCAGCCGGAAAGCAGCACGAACATGGCCACGAGGGAAAGGGCGGAAACGAACAATTTTTTCATGATATGCTCCAACATTCTTGCAGACTCTCATACCTGCAGGGTGATAGCTTTTTTTGAAGTTCCGGGCAATAGCCGGAGCTCGCCCCGCGAAGAGGCTTGACAGGTGCGCCCCCTTGGCCGAAACTCCGCCAAGGGCTACGCCCCCAGTTCATAAAAGGCAGGAAAAGACATGGCCGACCCTCGCTCTGAAGCGGCGATAGAAAAGCTCCGCACGGAAATAGACGCACTGGATGACGAAATTCTGGACCTCATGCGCAGACGTTTCAACTTGAGCCGCCGCATCATGACGGATCAGCACCGCTTCGGCATGCCCACTGAAGTCTTCAGCCGCGACCGGGAGGAACAGACTCTCGACCGGCTGAAAAAGCTGAACGACGAGTCCGACTGCCCCATGCGCGGGGCCCATCTGGGCAATATCTGGAAAATGATATTTTCCTGCACCCGCGTAGGCTGGTAGAGCCTACTTTTCCGGCTTTCGGGCCTTCTTCTCGCCCCTCTGCGCTTTTTCAGCGGCAAGCATGCGCTGGAAAACGAACTCTTCCAGCCCGTTGCGGCACTCTTCCGGCACATCGGCCAGGGCCATTTCGGCTCTGGCCATATTTTTATGCCCGCCGCCTCCGCCGAGATCCTTGAAAAGGGCCGAGGCAACGGTGCCGAGATCCATATTGCCGAAGCCGCCGCGGAATACCGATATCACACGTCCTCCGCTCACGCCGCATACGGCCACCCAGCGCAGGCCATGCACCTTGAGAAAGAAGTCCGCTATCACCACGAGGATGTCGCCGCTCTTCACCTTGCCTATCCATGCGAAGCTTCCCCTTCCGCAGGGGCGCATGGTCTCAAAGGCGCGGGTGAAATAGGGAAGCCATTCCGGCAGATACTCGCTTCGGAGTATGCGTATCATGAGCGAGGTGTCGCCGAAGCGGCTGAGCCAGTGATAGGCACGCAGGTCGACCTCTGTGCAGCTGCGGCCAAAGGTTCCGGTATCGGTGCGTATGCCGTACTGGAGAGCCGTGGACAGCAGGCGGCCCGGGCGGATATCCGCCGAATAGAGGTATTCCGTCATCATGGTGCTGGTCGAGCCGCACTGGGGCCTGATGTCCTGAAACTCGGCCTTCGTCAGCTCTTCCGGCAGGGGGTGATGGTCGATGACTATGGAAAAGTCCACCCCGGCAAAATCCGGATGATGGTGGGACTGGGAATCCACGATGGCGTAGCGATGCATCTTCTTGCGCATGGAACTGCGCCACTTCACCAGCGGCACTCGCAGGTAACGGAGCATGGCCAGGTTGTCCGGCCGGGCTATGTCGTTCACCCGGGCCAGCGTCACGCTCTTCACCCTCGAACGAATGATGCGGGAGAGAGCCATGGCGCTGGCTATGGCGTCGGGGTCTGCATTGATGAGGATGCACCAGTTCTCATCCCTGTCCAGCAGAGCGTATATCTTTTCCAGCTGGGCCGTCATCACACGGAAATAGGCCATCCGGCTATCTCCTAGGACTTGCGGTTGCGCACGAAGTCGAGGGCTTCGCGGAATACCTTCTGCTCGAAGCGGCGCGGCAGGGCATCGAGGCAGGCCTGAGCCTTGTCGATGTACTGGTCGGCCATGGCGCGGGCTTCGGCATCGAAGCAGAGGCGGCGGATGTCGGCGGCTATGCGGACGCGGTCCTCATCGGTGAAGGTGCCGTTCCTGAACTTTTCGCGGAACACCTCGCGCTCTCCGCTGGAAAGGAAGTCCACATACTTCATGATGGGCGGCGTGTACTTGCCTTCCATGATGTCCCCGGCCGTGGGCTTGCCGGTCACGGCTTCATCGGCGAAGTCCAGTGCGTCGTCCACGATCTGGAAGGCGATGCCAAGGTTGAGGCCGTATTCGGAAATGGCTTCCACCTGTTCCTCCGAGGCACCGGCGTAGAGCGCGCCAAGGCGGCAGGAGCCCTTGAGCAGCCAGCCGGTCTTGCCGGCCACGATGTCGACATATTCCTTGAGGCTGTGGGAAAGGGAGCCCTGAAGGGCTATCTCGTGGGCTTCTCCGGCGGCAGTCATGAGGACGGCCTCGGAAACGCAGGTAAGCAGGGAGGGGATATTGAAGGAGGCCGTCTTGTGGCTGGCGGCGGCAAGGAGAGCGTCGCCCGCAAGGATGGCAGGAGCAGTGCCGTAAATGAGGTGGGCCGACTTGCGGCCGCGGCGAGACTCCGCCCCGTCCAGCACGTCGTCATGCAGGAGCGTGGCCACATGTATCATTTCGGGAATGACGGCCAGCTCATAAAGCTGAGGCCCTTCAGCGCCGAAAAGCCGCGCAGAAAGAAGGGTGAGCAGAGGACGCAGACGCTTGCCGCCAGCCATGAGCACATGGCCCACGATATCGCGAAGGGGAGCGGGCATGGCGGCCAGTTCCTGTTCCAGTGCCTTGTTGACCTTGAGCTGTTCATATTTGAGCACGGATACGAAAGTGACCATGATATCCTTTCCTGAAAAGAAATGAAGGGAGAACTTCCCTCCGTTTTGACCGCATTTTGCTTTCTTCGCAAGCATTTTCCCCACTTGGCGCAGGCAAAAGCCCCTTTACAAGTCTTCCGATAGTTAGGATACTGCAGAGATGGACTTCAATTTCTCCCTTTTCCTCATGGCTTTCGGCCTTGCCTGCTGCATAGAGGCCCTGCTCTGGCTCGTCTCTCCCAACGGCATGCGGGACATGGTCCTCAAACTCGCCGAACAGCCTGCTGACCGCCTGCGCCTGTGCGGCCTTATGCTCCTCGCCTTCGGCCTCGCCGTGTGCGCCGCGGGCCGATCCCTCATGTAAGGAGTTGTTCCTATGGATATAGACGCTCTCATCCTCGCCGCCGGCAAGGGCACTCGCATGCCCTCCCCCCGCCCCAAGGTCCTCCAGACCCTGCTCGGCGAGACCATGCTCGCCCTTGTCACTTCCACCCTCCACGCCATGCCCCGCATCAAGGGCATCTTCACCATGGTAGGCTGCGAGGCGGCCATGGTCTCTGCAGAAGCCGACGCCGTCGCCTCCCGCCTCGGCCGCAAGGCGTACTGCATCGAACAGAAGGAACAGAAAGGAACGGGCCACGCCCTCATGACGGCCATGCCCCATCTGGAAGGAGAGGGCCGCCTGCTCGTGATCAACGGCGACGCCCCCCTGATCACCGCCGAGGTTCTCGAACGCTTCCTTGACGGCGCCGAAGGAGCCGACGTGGCCTTCCTCAGCCTCGAACTCGAAGACGCCGCCTCCTACGGCCGCGTGGTGCGAAAGGAGGGCTCCGTGCAGGCCATCGTGGAAGCCAAGGACTTCGATCCGGCCATCTACGGCCCTAAGGAAGACGCCCACGAAGTCAACACCGGCATCTACCTCTTCTCCCTGCCTGCCGTCCGCAAGCTCCTGCCCAAGCTCGGCAACAGCAACAAAAGCGGCGAATACTACATCACCGACCTCGTCTCCCTCGGCCTCGAAGCCGGCATGGACGTGCGCGGCATCAAGGCCGAAGGCTCCGGCTGCGATGGAAACGCCCTGCTCGGCGTGAACAATCCCGTGGAGCTGGCCGCCGCCGAAGAGCTCCTGCAGGCCCGCCGCAACGCCGCCATCCTCGCTTCCGGCGTGGTCATGCACGGCCTCTCCGGCATACGCATCAGCCCTCTCGCCACCATAGAGCCCGGCGCGGAGATCTACGGCCCCTGCGAGATATGCGGCTCCAGCGTCATCAGAAGCGGCGCCCGCATCCGTTCGCACTGCGTCATCCGCGATGCCGTCATCAATGGCGGCGTGGAAATGCGCGAGTTCTGCCACATCGAGGGAGCGGAAGTGCGGTCCGGCGCCATCGTCGGTCCCTACGCCCGTCTGCGTCCGCAGTCTCTCGTGGACGAGAAGGCCCATGTGGGCAACTTCGTGGAACTCAAGAAGACCTACCTCGGCAAGGGCTCGAAGGCCAACCACTTCACCTACCTCGGCGATACTGAAGTCGGCCCCGGCGTGAACTTCGGCGCCGGCACCATCACCTGCAATTACGACGGAAAGAACAAATTCAAGACCATCGTCGGCGCAGACTGCTTCATAGGCAGCAACACCTCTCTGGTAGCTCCCGTGACCATAGGCGACGGCGCGCTCATAGGGGCAGGCTCCGTCATCGTGGACGACGTTCCTGCAGGCAAGATGGCTCTCGGCCGCGGGCGTCAGGTGGTAAAAGACCGGAAAAGCTGAGCCGCACACCCCGGAATTTCCCTTCTGAGCCATAGGAAAACTTGACTCTTTTCGGGATAGCATCCATATCTTGCGCTAGGACGGAAAACAAAAAGCTTCCCGACTTCCAAGGAGAAACACAATGGCCTGCCGCATACTCAATATAAAATCCTCCGCCGATGCCGAAGCTCTGGCCTTTTTCCAGCGTCTCGCCGAACGCGGCAACCCTGCCGACAATTCCGGGCAGGACGTGGAAAACAAAGTCCGCGCCATCATCGACGACGTTCGCGCCCGTGGCGACGAAGCTCTGCTTGAACGCACCCGCCAGTTCGACGCACCCGAAATAGAACTGCCCCTCGCCGTCTCCCAGGAAGAGCTGGCCCGCGCCGCCGCATCCATTTCCGGCGAAGAGCGTTCCATCATCATGGAAGCTGCCTCCCACATCCGCACCTTCCACGAAGCGCAGAAGGACAAGTCCTGGTTCATCACCCGTGAAGACGGCTCCATCCTCGGCCAGAAGGTAGAGCCCGTGGACCGCGCCGGGCTCTATGTGCCGGGCGGCAAGGGCGGAAATACTCCGCTCATCTCCTCCATGCTCATGGGGGCCATCCCCGCCCAGGTTGCCGGAGTGAAAGACATCGCCGTGGTCACGCCCCCCCGTGCCGACGGTACCCTGAACCCCTACATGCTCGCCGCCGCCTACCTGCTCGACATCAACGAGGTCTATCGCGTGGGCGGCCCCTGGTCCATCGCGGCTCTGGCCTACGGCACCAAGGAGATCAAGGCGGTGGACGTCATCGCCGGCCCCGGCAACATCTTCGTCACCACGGCCAAAAAGCTCGTGCAGGGCAAAGTGGGCATCGACATGATAGCCGGCCCCAGCGAGATCCTCGTCCTTGCCGACGAAGGCGCGAACCCCGAATGGCTGGCCGCAGACATGCTCTCTCAGGCTGAACACGACGCCCTCGCCTCCTCCGTTCTGGTCACCCCCAGTGCGGCTCTGGCAGAGCGCGTGGCCGCCGCCCTCGAACGCCGCTGCTCCGAGCTCCCCCGCGCCGACATCGCCCGCGCCGCCCTCGACGACTGGAGCGCGCTCATCGTCGTGCCCGACATGGCTACGGCCGTGGAGATATGCAACCTCATCGCCCCCGAACACATGGAAGTCTGCACGGCCTCCCCGTGGGACATCCTGCCTTCCATCCGCCATGCCGGCGCCGTCTTCCTCGGACAGTATTCACCCGAACCCGTGGGCGACTACTACGCCGGCCCCAACCACGTCCTGCCCACTCTGGGCACGGCACGCCATTCTTCCGCCCTGAGCGTGCAGACCTTCTGCAAGCGCACCAGCGTCATCGCCGCTTCCGCCGAATTCACGAAGCGTCACGCGGCCTCCATCGCCAGGCTGGCCCGCCTCGAAGGTCTTGAAGCCCATGCCCAGTCTGTGGAACTCCGCGGCTGAGCCGCAGGACGCCCCCTGCCCCACGAAATGCAAGCATACCAAAGGAGAGGAACTATGCTTCTTGAAGGAAAGAAAGCCGCCATCTTCGGCGTAGCCAACCAGCGCAGCATCGCTTACGGCATCGCCTCCGCATTCAAGCGCGAAGGCGCCCAGCTCTGCTTCAGCTACCTCGGCGACGCACTGAAAAAGCGCGTGGAACCCATCAGCGCAGAGCTCGGTGGCGACTTCACCTTCCCCTGCGACGTTGCCAGCGATGAAGACATTGCCCGCGCCGCCGAACTCGTGGCGGAAAAGTGGGGCAAGCTCGACATACTCGTGCATTCCGTGGCCTTCGCCAACCGCGACGACCTCACCGGCCGCTTCCTGGACACTTCCCGCGACGGCTTCCGCCTCGCCATGGACATTTCGGCCTATTCCCTCGTCGCCATGGCCCGCGCCTTCGAGCCCCTGCTCAACCCCGGCGCGTCCATCCTCTGCATGACCTACTACGGCGCGCAGAAGGTCATCACCAACTATAATGTGATGGGCGTGGCCAAGGCCGCCCTCGAAGCCTCCGTGCGCTACCTCGCCAAGGACTTCGGCCCTGCCGATATCCGCGTGAACGCCATCAGCGCCGGCCCCATCCGCACTCTGGCCGCTTCCGGCATCGGCGACTTCCATCAGATCGGCAATATCTTCTCTTCCCGCGCACCTAAGGGCCGCCTCGTCACCATCGAAGAAGTGGGCAACACCGCCGCCTTCCTCGCTTCCGACTACGCCTCCGGCATCACCGGCGAATGCGTGTTCGTGGACAACGGCTTCAACAGCGTGGCCATCTGAGAACATCTCTGAGCAGGGAGAGCGAACCTGCCCCGGCATGATATCCAAGCCGCCTTTTCCTTTCGGGGAAGGGCGGCTTTTATCATCCGGGATCATTTCGAAAACATCTTGCAAAATCCCTGCGGAGCGACGATACTCCATGCTATCCACCCACTGATGAAAAATCCGGAGCCCTCATGGAATTCTCTGAAATCATGGAAAAGCTCTTTTCCATCCTCGCCATCGTCGGCCTTCTCGGCGCATTCTTCTTCCTCCAGAAGCTGGGGATAACTTCCGGCGGCTGAGTGCGGCCGGATCGCTTCCAGGCGCGTGACGCCTGCCCGCTCCCCAAGAAAAAAGATGATGGCAGCAGCAAGAGCTAGCTGAAGATTTCTTTGCCTGCCGGGAACTTTCCCCATTGCAGGCTTGCCCTCCCTCGCAAGGTGAACTATGATAGACGGTCCGCACGTTTCCGCGCGGGCCGTTTCCTTTACCGACAGCGGCAGGATATTCGTATGAAAACTCGTTTCCGCCTCTTCCCCCTCCTCTTTCTCTGCCTGGCCCTCTTCCTTTCCGGCTGCTCCGCACTGGAAAAGCAGAAACTGCCTTACCATCCCCAGAACGAAGTCTCCATCTGGATGAACAGCCTGGCAGGGCTCAGCGGCGTGGAACAGGGCAGGCGGGCAGACGCCCTGCGCAAAAGCCCCACGGCTTCCCTCGCCCTGCGCGACAAGGCTCTTTCCGTAGCGGCCAGCCGCCCCGGCTCGCAGGGGTACAGAGCCCGTACTGACCTTGCGAACACCTACGCTTCCGGCAATGCCCTGCAGAAGAGTGCCTGGGAAGCCCTGTACTGGACCGACCTCGACGGCATGGAGGATGCCGACCTGAGAGCCCTTGCCTCCAAAGTCTCCCCCGAGCAGGAAAAACGCTTCCCGTGGAACCTCGTCATGCTCAAGGCCGCCCGCAAGGGGCTTGCGCCAGACAGCAAGGCAGCCCTCGCCCGCCTTTCTTCCGCCAGCCTCTACGCGGCACCTGAAGCGCTCGGCTTCATGGCGGCACGCCCTGCGGCCGACGGCCCCGTACACATTGCCCTCGTGCTGCCCCAGAACGGCCCGGCCTCCGCACTGGGCCGGCAGGTGGCCGCTGGCGCACTCGCCGCCTCCGATGCCCTTCAGGCCAAGGGTCGCAAAGTCGAGGTGCGCATCGTCGATGCCGCCCAGCCCGACTGGGAGCAGCAGGTCAAAGCCCTGCCCGTCGAGTTCACTGCCATCGGCGGACCTCTCCTCCCCCACCAGACTGCCGCTGTTCTGCAGGCCGCCGAAGGGCGCGCCGTGTTCTCCTTCACCAACGCCCTGCCGGCCGATGCGGAAGGCGTGAAGGCTTGGCGTTTCTTCTCCAGCCCCGAAGACCAGATGAAAGCCCTGCTCGACGGCGCTGAAAAGATTGGCGTGAGCACTTTCGGCGTCTTCAGCAATGGGGAAAAGTACGGCGCGCGCATGAGCGACGCCTTTGAGAAGGAAGCCCTTGCACGCGGCTTCTCCGTGGAACACGGCACCTACACCGCTGGCGACATGGGCGCATGGGCCAAGGAGACCAAGGCTTTCCTGAAGACCACGATAGGCGAACAGCGCGGCAGCCTCCCCGTAGCCACGGCGGCGTTCAAAGGCATCTTCCTTGCCGACAGCTGGAAAAATATGGAGATGCTGGTCTCCAGCCTCCAGTACAACGGAGCCCACAGCAAGCTCATCCTCGGCACCTCTCTCTGGGAACAGAGCCTTGGGCCGACGAGCCGCAGCAACCCTGCCACCTTCGGCCTGACCATGTTCCCGGCCTCGTGGAACAGCACCTCTTCCGAAGACGGAGCCACAGAATTCAAGCTTGCCATGGCCACCCGTTCCGCCAAGCTGGACGACTGGTCCGCCCTCGGCTACGACTTCGTTCAGACTGCCGCGGCTCTGGGCCTCGATGCCGGCTGGACGCCCTCCCTCGTGAACGAACGCCTCTCCTCCATCCAGGTGAAGTGGGCCGCCGCCCCCATGAGTTGGGACGCCGCGGGAAAGGCCAGCCGCAAGCTCTTCCTCATGCGCCCCGCCGCCATCGGAAGCATCCCCGCCGATCTCGACGCCATGAAGGAACGCCTGCGCTCTCAGGAAGAAGCCATGCAGACTGTGCTTGAAGCGCAGAGCAAGAAAAACTGATATCAGCTGCCGGCCGCAAGGCCGCATCCATAACCAAGAACGAAAAGAGAGTTAGCATGTCCCTCGATAGAAAGGATTTCCTGCACCTCTGCCGCCTTTCCCGCCTGGAACCCGACGCCTCCCAGCAGGAAGAGATGGCACAGCAGTGCTCCCGCATACTCGCCTACATGGACAAACTGGCAGAGGTGGATACCGACGGCGTGGAGCCGCTCTACTCCCCTGTCATCCATGAATGCGCTTTCCGCGACGACGTGGCCGAACGCCGCGCCGAACGCTCCGCCATACTCGCCGACGCTCCCCAGACCGACGGCTCCTTCTTCATCGTTCCTCGCATCGTGGAGGGCAAGTGATGTCTGATCTTTTCCAGCTCTCCCTCTGTGAAGTGCGCGACCTGCTCCGCAAGGGCGAAGTGAGCGCCGAAGCCGTCACCCGTTCCTGCATCGAGCGAATCGACGCTACCGAGCCTTCCGTGAAGGCCCTGCTCGGCCGCCGCGATGAGGCCGCCCTCGAACAGGCCCGCGCCATGGATGCCTCCCGCCCCTCCGACTTCAACGACAAGCCCCTCTGGGGCGTGCCTGTCACCGTGAAGGACGTGCTTACCGTCAAGGGCATGCCCACCACCGCCGCTTCGAAGATACTCGAAGGTTTCGTCCCTCCGTATAATGCCCATGTAGTGGAAAAGCTCGAACAGGCCGGCGCCATCATACTCGGCAAGAACAACATGGACGAATTCGCCATGGGTTCCACCACCGAGCATTCCGCCTATGCCGTCACTGCCAACCCCTGGGACATCGAACGCGTGCCCGGCGGCTCCAGCGGCGGTTCCGCCGCCAGCGTGGCGGCCTGCCAGTGCTTCGCCTCCCTCGGTTCCGACACTGGCGGTTCCGTGCGCCAGCCTGCCGCCCTGTGCGGCTGTGTGGGCATCAAGCCCACCTACGGCCGCGTTTCCCGCTACGGCCTGCTGGCCTACGCGTCTTCCTTCGATCAGGTCGGCCCCATGACCCGCACCGTGGAAGATGCCGCCGCCGTTCTTCAGGTCATCGCCGGCCACGACCGCCGCGACAGCACCAGTTCCCCTGTGGAAGTGCCGGACTACGCCGCCGCCATCCGTGCCCAGGCCGACCTCAAGGGCATGAAGCTCGGCCTGCCGCGCGAATTCTTCGGCCATGAAGGTCTCGATGCCGGTGTTGCCGCCGCCTGCCAGAAGGCCGTGGACGCAGCCCGAGAACTCGGCGCCGAAGTGGTGGAAGTCTCCCTGCCCCACACAGAATACTCCATCGCCAGCTACTACATCCTTGCCGCCGCCGAAGCCAGTTCCAACCTTGCCCGCTACGACGGCGTGCGCTACGGCCACCGTACCGCCGCGCCCAAGAATCTCGAAGACATGTACACCAGCTCGCGCACCGAAGGCTTCGGCCTCGAAGTCCAGCGCCGCATCCTGCTCGGCTCCTATGTGCTCTCTGCCGGCTACTACGACGCCTACTACCGCAAGGCCGCCCAGGTGCGCCGCCTCATTCGGCAGGACTATCTCGACGCCCTCCAGCAGTGCGACATGCTCCTCGCTCCCGTCTCTCCCGTTCCTGCATGGAAGATGGGCGAAATGGCTGGCGACCCGCTCCAGATGTACTTCATGGACATCTTCACCCTGTCGCTGAACCTCGCTGGTCTGCCCGGCCTCTCGGTTCCCGTAGGCATGAGCGGCAGCCTGCCCGTCGGCCTCCAGCTTCTGGGCCGCGCCTTCGACGAAGGTCGTCTCTTCCTCGTGGGCGACAAGATCACCAAGGCCCTCGGCACGCACAACCAGCGCGCCCCCATGTAACGGCAACTATCTCCATAGGAGGGGAAGGCAAAAATGCCTTACCCCTCTTTTTTTATGCATTTTTTATTGAAAAGAAGCAGGAAGCGCGGTAGAGCATCAAAAAAGCGGCTGAACGCCGCTCCTCTGAAAACTCTTACCATTCAGGGCACCTCATGAATACGTTCACTCCTTACGCCCCCATGCCGTTCTATCCGGGGCCCGTTTCTGTTCATCCTGCCGTTTCCGCCGCACTTGCCAAGGACTACGCTCCTCCCCGCATGGGCACGGAATACCTTGAGCTGTACCGCTCTGTGAGCACTCGCCTGCAGGCCCTTCTCGGCACGAAGGAAGACGTCATCATCGGCACCGGCGAAGGCATGCTCGTACTCTGGGGAGCGCTGAAGAGCCTGCTCAAGCCCGGAAACGTGGTGCTCAGCGTGGGCACCGGCGTTTTCGGCGACGGCTTCGGCGATATGGCCGAGATATTGGGCTGCAAGGCGGTCAAAGTCTCCGAGCCTTACGACACCACCATCACTGAAGCCACTCTGGAAAAGGTGCGCGAAGCCATCCGCATCCATCGCCCCGTGCTCATGACAGCCGTGCATTGCGAAACGCCTTCCGGAACGCTGAACCCGCTGGAAGAGCTGGGCCGCATCAAGCACGAGATGGGCGTCCCCTTCTTCGTTGTCGATGCCGTGGCCAGCGCCGGCGGAGCTCCTGTGGATGCAGACCTGTGGCATGCCGACTGCGTGCTCGGCGGCTCGCAGAAATGCCTTTCCTGCCCGCCGGACATGAGCTTCATGAGTGTGAGCAAGGCCGCGTGGGAACGCATCCGCGAAGTAGGCTATGCAGGCTATGACGCCGTGCGCCCCTTCGAACATGCCATGGAAGATGTGATGACCCACCCCTACACGCCCAACTGGTGGGGCGTGGCCGCTCTTGACGCCGGTCTCCGCGCCATAGAGGAAGAAGGGCTCAAAAATGTCTTTGCCCGCCACGAGGCTGTGGGCCGCCAGTGCCGTGAAGGCCTGGCAGAAATCGGCATCCCGCTCTGGACTGCTCCTGAGGCCGTGAATTCACCGACCGTCACTGCCGCCCGCATCCCTGAAGGCTGGGCATGGCCCGACTGGCGCAAGGCTCTTGCCGCCGAAGGTCTCGTGGTCGGCGGAAGTCTCGGCCCGCTGGCTGGAAAGGTGTTCCGCCTCGGCCACATGGGAACGCAGGCCGATGCCAAGCGTATGAGCATGGCACTGGAAACTCTGAAGAAAATACTGGCGCGCTGACCCCTTATCGATCATTGCCGAGGCCCGGGCAAACCGGGCCTTCTTTCTGCTCCAGAAACGAAAAGAGCCCCCTGTCATTGCTGGCAGGGGGCTCGCTGCTTGTGAAAGCGGAAGTTTATGCCTGAGCTTCCTTAGCCGCGCTGATGCGGCTCAGCACGACAAGGGCCACGACCATCAGGGCACCGCTGGCGAACAGGCATACCCAGGGATTGGAGGTGACGAATCCGGCCACGAGGTAGCCGAAGCCGCTACACAAGGCCACGAGCACGGCGTAGGGGAGCTGGGTACTCACATGGTCGATGTGGCTGCAGCCGGCACCGGCGGAAGAAAGGATGGTGGTGTCGGAAATGGGCGAGCAGTGATCGCCGAACACGGAACCGGCCAGAGTGGCAGAGAGAGCCACCACGATGAGTTCAGGGCAGATAGCCTGAGCCACGGGCACGATGAGCGGGATGAGAATGCCGAAGGTACCCCAGGCGGTGCCGGTGGAGAAGCTCAGGAAAGCGGCGATGAAGAAGATGAGGAAGGGGATGAGGCTGCCGATGCTCATGCCGCCGTCCTTCACGAGATGCTCGACAAACTTGGGAGTCTGGAGCATTTCCTGGCACACGCCGCTGAGGCCCCAGGCGAAGACGAGGATGACGCAGGCGGGAAGCATGGCCTTGAAGCCTTCCATCACGCCGCCCATGAATTCAGAGAGGGTGAGGAGACGACGGGGCACATACATGATAAGGGCCACGATGAGGCCGCCGAAGGAAGCCCACACCAGAGAGGGGGAAGCGCTGCAGTTGCCGAGGGCGGCAGTGAAGGTATGGTAGGCTTCGTCCTTGCCCCAGTAGCCGCCGCTGTACATCATGCCGAGCACGGCGCAGACGATGAGGCCGAGGATGGGGATGATCATGTCCCACACGGTACCATTCTTGGTCACGAGCTTGGCGGCAGTGGGCTGAGCGAGAACACCGAGATCGCCTTCAGCGGCACGCTTCTCGGCCTTGCGCATGGGGCCGAAGTCCAGCTTGGTGCAGCAGAGGATGAACACCATGGCAAGAGACAGGAGAGCGTAGAAGTTGTAGGGGATAGCGGCCACGAACGCGCCAAGGTCGCTCTCGAAAGCACCGGTGGACTTCAGGTTGCTGCCAACGGCGGCGGCCCAGCTGGAAATAGGGGCGATGATGCAGATGGGAGCGGCGGTGGCGTCGATGATGTAGGCCAGCTTGGCACGGGAAACGCCGTAGGTGTCGGTCACAGGCTTCATCACGGTGCCAACGGTGAGGCAGTTGAAATAGTCGTCGATGAAGATGAGGCCGCCGAGACCGGCAGTGGAAAGCATGGCACTGCGCTTGCTCTTGATGCGGGAAGTGGCCCACTTGCCGTAGGCACGAGAGCCGCCGGCCATGGAAATGACATAGACGAGCGCGCCAAGGGCGGAACAGAACATGATGATGTTGAAGTCCACACGCTTGCCCATGATGGCGAAGGCGTTCTCAACGGTGCTCATGAGCGTGAAGTCGGCACCGGTGCCAATGGCATAGATGAAAGTGCCGGAAAGGATGCCGATCAGCAGGGAAGAGATGACTTCCTTGGTGATGAGGGCAAGCACGATGGCGATGACAGGAGGCAGGATGGAAAGCCATCCAGCGTAATAAGGATCCATAATTCCCCCGGAAAGGTATTTTTCTGGGTAAGATATCAGAAGAACGCCGTAACTTCAAGAAATTCCGCCATAATGTCCCTTTTGCGCTACTTGCTGTCCATAAATAAAAACACGGCAGAATATCGCCAGATATCCTGCCGTGTTATCTATCGAAACAGAAAGGCTATTCGCCCATTTCCTTGAGCTGTTCCTTCACATAGTTGACCATGCCGCCCTTGTCGATGAGGGTCTGCATCATGGAGGAAAGCACAGGGATGCGGATCTCGTCGCCGCTGGTCAGGTTGCGGATGACGCCGGTCTCGGGGCTGATCTCGAGCTGGTCGCCGTCCTTGATCTTCTCCACTTCATCGCCCACTTCAAGGAGCATGAGGCCCATGTTGAAGGAGTTGCGGTAGAAGATGCGGGCGAAGCTGTGGCCTACGACGGCCTTGATGCCCGCGCCGATGATGGCGAGCGGAGCGTGTTCGCGGGAAGATCCGCAGCCGAAGTTGCGGTCCGCAACGATGATGTCGCCTTCCTGCACACGGTTCACCCAGCCGGGTTCCAGGCCTTCCATGCAGGCCTCGCCGAGCTTCTTGGTGTCCGTGGTGACAAGGAAACGGGCCGGAATGATGGCGTCGGTGTCGATGTGAGCGCCAACCTTATGAACTTTGCCAGTAAAAGCCATGTGATGACTCCTTTTTTCTTCGGGGGAGATGATCACCCCCGAGCCCCCACATTCCGCGCGCGG